>JAGRIO010000306.1 GCA_020443225.1 Pseudomonadales bacterium | reverse complement strand
ATGGTGCTGTTCACGTCCAGCGGCCCCGTAAATTTTCCTGACACCGGTGGAATAGATTCCGGATTGACCGAGACTGCCGTGGCGATGTGTTCCGCGCCGGTAACTCTGGCGCTGGTGGGGTCAAATCCCTTCCAGCCTGCTCCCGGCAGGTACACCTCTGCCCAGGCGTGGGTGGCGCCATCGGCCATTTCCGCTGCGGGATCATGCAGATAGCCACTGACAAAGCGGGCGGCCAACCCGAGCTTGCGGGCTGTGTGCATGAACAACCAGGCAAAATCGCGACAGGACCCGGACTGATTGCTTAAGGTTGTATGGGCGGTCTGCACACCGGGTTCCTCCCTGACGCAATAGTTGAGTTCAGAACCGATAGCCTGGCTGATCTGAGAAAGCAGGCTGTAGGTTTCTGTATCACCGGTGCAGGTGAACTGCTCTGTCCACTGATCAAATAATGTGGTTTCAGTTTCAGGCCTGAACTGCAGATAGGGGATCAGCGCCTGTTGCTCATCGTGATTGTAGGCAAAGGGATAGGTGACTGCGTGATCTTCCACCAGAAAATCCAGAGGCCATTCATCATAATGCTGCACAGTGACCTGACTGACGATCGAAAGCTGTCGGGTACTGCCTTCAAAACTGGCGATCGCTACTGAATTGTCAAACTCATCCCGGTGCCATTTAACGACTGCAAGCGGCTGAATATTAAGGCTGGAACTTTCAATGCGGATATCATGGCCTTCCCGTGGCCGGATCAGCAGGCGGTGCTGGCCCAGTTCCACAGGCTGATCAAAGGTATAGGTCGTCTCATGGAAGACATTCAGGCGCTTCATGGCGATGTTCCGGTCTGTGCTGTCGGCTTGCTCATTGGGTCAGACTGATGGTCTGGGAAAGCTGATGCTGTTCACCTGGCATCAGCGACTGAACCTGATCCAGCGCGTTGGCAGGTTCGAGGCAAATCATGTGCGGGTAGCCATCATCATCCAGATCTCTCATAGCCCGTGCTGTCTCGGTCCAGGGGTTCCAGACAACCAGATTGCGGGTGCCAGTGGTCTCAATTCTGATGGTTCGGCCCAGCCCAGGGTCGATCAGGCTGATGCAGGCAGGGGGATGGCGGAAAACCCGGTCTACCTCGCGGTCTACCTGCAAGGGCTGGTCCTGTACCAGGACTTTGTAAGCCTGGAGTTTGTCGAGGTATTCGATGCCCTGCAGCTCCGGAACCTGAATCTGCGAAACATCTGACACCAGAAAGTAACTGTGCAGTGCTGACCCGACCTCGATGTTATGAGCGAGATGATTCGTGGTGGTCAGTATCATCCGGAGCTGCTCCGACAGGGTTATCCGGACCTCACAGTCGACCCCGGGGGCGTCTGCTAGCTGCCACTCGGGAAAGGTGGGCAGGGCACGGGTCATCTTCAGGGTGATCTGGCTGCGCTCGTTACCCACGCTGGCAGAGGTGACCATGAATTCACTGGTTCTGGCGAAACCGTGTTGCGGGCGGTCCTGCGGACGTTCGTGAGGACCAAACCAGGGCCAGCAGATGGGTATGCCTCCCCGAATGGACTTGCCCTTCGTGTAAACCGAACTCTTGCTGACCCAGAACAGGTCATCGGCGACGGGGTACTGGGGTTCCGATGCGGCTGGCAAAAAACAGCTCGTGATCTGAGCGCCCTGCAAATACAGGGTCAGATTACTTCTGGCAGTACTGAGTCTTACCCGGGCCTGTCCGTGGTTGTCGGTTTCGAAAACCAGGTATTCAGGGTGACCAAACTGCTCGTTGAGGCTGGTGATATTCATACGTCATTTCCGGATGTTGATGCTGTGTCAGGGTGCTGACGTTTTGATGCCGAATCATGCCGCTATCGGCCGGTAAGTACAATCTTGCCGTCTGTCAGCTTCAGTAGTAGGGTTGCGCTTTTCCCGGGTTTGAGGTGGCTTAAGAGCCATCAGTTCAGGAGCGACAGCATGAGTGATCAACCTGTAGATGTATTGATTATAGGCGCCGGTGCCTCAGGTGCTGCGATGGCCTGGAGTCTGGCAGATACCCGAATGCACATTGTCTGTATGGAGCAGGGCGACTGGATGAACCCTGCGGACTATCCGACAACGGGCAAGGACTGGGAAGTACGACAGGGCGCTGAATACAGCTTCAGCCCGAATAAGCGGGGCAGGGTGACTGATTATCCTGTGAACGATGACGACTCCCCTATCAAAATTGCGAATTTCAATGGTGTCGGTGGTGGTACTGTTTTGTATGCAGGGCACTTCCCGAGGCTTCATCCTTCTGATTTCCGGGTTCGTTCGCTGGACGGTGTCGCTGATGACTGGCCACTGGACTACCAGCTGCTGGAACCTTACTTCACTGAAAATGACCGCATGATGGGGGTTGCCGCACTGGCCGGTGACCCGGCTTACCCGCCAAAGCCTGCGGTGCTGCCACCGGTTCCCATCGGTAAGCTGGGTGAGACGCTGGCACGTGGCTTTAATAAGCTGGGCTGGCACTGGTGGCCTTCTGATGCTGCCATAGCGACCAGGCCTTATGAGGGGCGTGATCAGTGTGCCAATCTTGGACCCTGTATCTCCGGCTGCTCACAGGGTGCCAAGGCCAGTACGGATATTACTTACTGGCCGGCCGCCATCAGAGCCGGAGTCGAACTGAGAACCCGGTGCCGGGTCCGGGAAATCACCCTCGACGAGAAGGGTATGGCGAATGGCGTGATTTATTATGATGCCGATGGCAATGAGCAGTTCCAGGCTGCTTACATCGTGATTCTGGCCTGTAACGGTGTCGGTACGCCGCGCATCCTGCTCAATTCCCGTTCAGAACGATTTCCCGATGGTCTGGCAAACAGCAGTGGTCTGGTGGGTAAAAACCTGATGTTGCACCCCTATGCTTCGGTTCAGGGTGTGTTTGATGAACCCCTTGATGGCTATATTGGCCCGGCGGGCTGCTGTATCTGGAGTCAGGAATTCTATGAGACAGATGCTGACCGTGGGTATCTGCGGGGCTATACCATGGAGATAACCCGGGGTCGTGGCGCAGTGACCACCG
This sequence comes from Pseudomonadales bacterium, assembly GCA_020443225.1. GTDB lineage: Bacteria > Pseudomonadota > Gammaproteobacteria > Pseudomonadales > Azotimanducaceae > UBA4582. The sequence goes on along the minus strand of JAGRIO010000306.1, from coordinate 1,601 downwards.
CTACCGCCGGAATGGCGGCGGGTAAGATTCCGTGGGGTGCCGGTCACCATGAAGCCTATGGTCAGTTATTTAACAAGACAGCGGGTATGGTGGTGATCTGTGAAGATCTTCCGGAGTTGCACAATCAGGTAACGCTGGACCCGGTTCTGAAGGATTCTGATGGCATACCGGCGCCAAAGGTCAGCTATACCCTGAGTGAGAATAGCCGGCAGATGCTTAATCACGGCATGGAACGGGGCAAGGAAATTCTGCGTGCGGCTGGTGCCCGGGAAGTAACCGCAGATGCGCCGATGGCGATCGCAGGCTGGCACCTGATGGGTACAGCAAGAATGGGTACTGACCCAGCCACCTCGGTGGTGAATGAATGGTGCCGCAGCCACGATGTGAAGAACCTGTTTATTGTGGATGGTAGTGTATTTGTTACTTCTGGCGGGGTGAATCCCACCTCGACGATTCAGGCTATTGCGCTGTATGCGGCGGATAACATCAAGAAACGCCTCACAGAGCTGTTTGATTGAGGCAGGAGTAATCAGTGATGAATTTGATCAGGAGAAAATCATGAGCGAACTGATTTCCACCGACAGTGTTTTCAGCGCAGAAAGTCGTCAAACCCTGTGTTGTCTGATGGACATGATGATACCCGTGAGTGAACACATGCCTTCGGCCGCTGATCCGGCGATCGCCGCCCTGGTACTGAATGCGCTGGCGGCGCGGCAAGAACTGGTGCTGGAGGCTGTTGCTGTGCTTTCAGAGGGAGCAGGGGATGCGCGCTTTCATGAACTGAGCCAGTTGCAGCGGGAAGCACTGGTGGCAGATCTGCGCGCAAAAACGCCTCAGTTCATCAGTTTCTTCCAGTCTCAGGTTGCTACTCAGTACTACCAGGATGACCGGGTCATGGTGGCACTGGGCCTTGAGCCACGGCCGCCGCATCCGGGTGGCTATAAAGCACCGGAGACCGACTGGACCCTGCTCGAGCCCGTGCGCGCCCGTCCACCTCTGTATCGTCCTGTTTGATGACACTGATGCGAGAGTGACTCTGATTCCGGTCACAGGAGAAGACAATGACAGTAACATCCGAAACAGCAGAGCGCGCGGCGCTTTACGCGGGTAGTCAGCAAAGTAGTGCCGTTGCTGTCTGGCAACGCGGTGAACTGCTTGTTGATAAGCACTGGCCAGTGGCTGGTGACGGTGCCTATGGTGCCATGCAGTTGGGTGAAACCGACGATGGCGAGCCACTGGAAGATGTCGCCTCCATTCAGAAAAGTATCGTCTCTGTGCTGGTCGGTATGGCTGTCAGGCAGGAACTGCTGACAGTCACGGACCCGGTGCACCTGTGGCTTGGGAAAGGCTGGAGTCAGGCGAGCGCCGCACAGGAACAGTCCATTACCCTGCATCATCTGCTTTCAATGACCAGTGGCCTCAGCACTGAGCTCACATTTGAAGTGCCTGCTGGCAGCCGCTGGGCCTACAACACCAATGTCTATAGCCGGCTGGTCCCCGTCCTTGAACGAGCCAGTGGCACGGACATTGGCCCGCTGTCACAGACCTGGCTGATTGGGCCTGCGGGCATGACGCATACCAGCTGGTACGAACGGGCGTTT
>JAGRIO010000305.1 GCA_020443225.1 Pseudomonadales bacterium | reverse complement strand
CTACGATTCCGTGTAAAACATTGCCCGTCGAGCCCCTGGGTATTTGCCAGGGAAGACGGAACACAAATCAAGGCGGTCAAACGGAGCTTCAACACGGCCTGCCGTCGTGCAGCGATCAAGGACTTTCACATCCACGATCTTCGTCACACCTGTGCGGCTTGGTTGGTTAGTGCTGGAGTTCCGTTGACAGAGGTACGTGACCTGCTGGGACATGCGTCGGTCGTCGTTACCGAGCGCTATGCCCATTTGTCACCGGACAATGTGCGTGCTGCGGTGGCACGATTGGATGAACCGATGTCACGATTTGGTCACGCTAGCGCATCCACAGGGAATTGACGCTGTCCGCCTTGTGCTATAACTGATTGGTTTTAATATAGATTTATGGTGGCCAGGGACAGAATCGAACTGCCGACACGGGGATTTTCAGTCCCCTGCTCTACCGACTGAGCTATCTGGCCAGACGCGAAAGACGCGTATTAAACCGAAGCGGTGGGGGATAGTCAAGCCTTCCTGGCAGGGTTTCAGATGCGGCTGCCGCTGGCAGACCGGTCACGTATTTCTTCACATTCAGCTCACATACTGTTCAGCATGTTGCCAGCTGATTCGGGTTAGAATACCCGGGTTCCCACGCAGGCTTCCATTGTGGAAACCGGCAGATATCAGCGTGATAAAAATAAGCAGAAGGACCGGTATGCAGGCAGGTGAAGTCAATATCACCAACAGACAGCGCATTCAGTACAGAACTTTCTACTTTACGAGCTTTCTGGGTGCCTCAATGATGCTGTATCTCGCGCTGATGGCGTGGGGCAATCAGGACTATTTCGCCCTGCTGGGCAATGTGATTGGTGTGGCCTTGTTGTTGACCACGGGTCTTCAGGCTAACAAGGAAACACCCCCGCCATGGACTGCCTGGCCGTTCGCCCTTTACCTGACCGCCTATCTCACCGTGCTGTGTTTCGTCGGCTACCATAAAGGTGAAGCGCTGATCTGGCTGATGGTAGTGCCCCCCGTGGCTTTGTTGATTCTTGGCACCCGTCTGGGTCTGCTGATCAGTACCTATGTTTTTCTGCTCCTGTGTTACTCGCTGTTTTACTCCGGCCAGATTCCGGATCAGTTCATGATCATGGAGTACAAAATACGCCTGTGTTTCGTTTATATGCTGGTCACCACCCTTTGCTATGCCTATTCCTATGTCTCTGACGTCAGCGAGCAAGCGCTGCAGGCGGCTGCGGCGCGTATTGAGAACCTTGAGCAGTTGCTGCCGATGTGTGCTCATTGCAAGAACGTCAGAACCGAAAACGGCTGGCATTCTATTGAAAGCTATCTGCAGCAGGCTAGTGAAACCACGGTTTCCCATGGTATTTGCCCCAATTGTCTGACCGAGCACTTTTCAGACGTCTGACCTCAGGCTCGCCGGAAAGGCGTGATTTGATCCCGTCTGGCTGTAAACGCCTGACTTGTGATTTCAGGTCCATCATCTTTACTTAAAGGACTTCACGTGAACTGAAGGATCCCCTGCAGTTCAAACTCACAAGTATTGATGAGGTAGTTCATGACAATCCGACAGCGAGCATCCATATTCGCTGGTTTGATGATGCTGACCATTATCGCCGCTGGCATCACGATTTCCATCGAAGTAAATAATCTTCTCGCCCAGAGCGAGGAACTCCGCTCCAGGTGGAAGCGCATTTCTGATCTGAGTTATGAGTTGCAGATGGATGTGGTGCAGGTTCAGCAGTGGCTGACAGATATCAGTGCCACCCGGGGTCAGGATGGCCTAAATGATGGCTTTGATGAAGCCGCGAGTGCCGCCGAAGGGTTTCACAAGCGTCTGGCGCAGTTGCAGCAGCTGTATCCAGAGAAAAGTGCCGATATCAGTAAGCTAAAGCCGGTGTTTGTGAACTACTACGAGATCGGCCGGAAAATGGCACAGGCCTACATTGACGGCGGCCCCGCTTCCGGCAACCTGATGATGACAGAATTCGATGGCGGTGCGGAACAAATGCATGAGGCATTAGGGGCGTTTGTCAGCGAGGCCGCTGCTCGTACCAATACCGCATATGCAGATCAGGCCGCCGCTATCGCCACAGCCAGAACGGTGGTCATGGGAGCCTTTGTCGTGTTGATTCTGCTGCTGGTCAGCATGGTGTGGCAGGGCAATATCCATATTATTCTGCCAGTTTCCCGCATGCGGGATTTCCTCGAAAGTGCCCAGCGTCGCGGTGACCTGAAGCAACGCTTTGAACACCGCAATCAGGACGAAGTAGGTGATATGGCCAAGGGGGTCAACCTGCTGTTTGCGAACATCAATGAACTGGTGGCAGACGCCAACGGGGTGCTGCGTCAGGTAGCTGCTGGTGAGTATAAAGAAGCCAGAATCCGCACCGACGTTCAGGGTGACCTCGCAGAACTCAAGAACGGTATTAACGATTCCGTACGGGAAATGGAACAGGCTGCAATTGCACAGCGGGAAAGTCATGAGTCGTTGCAACGTCAGCAATCGGAACTGGAAGTTCAGCAGGAACAGATGCGTGCTGCAGCTGAAGAGCAACGGGAAATGAATGCCGAACTGGAAATGCAGCAATCGCACATGGAGATGCAGCAGAAAGAGATGGAAGGGCTGGTTGCCAAAATGAATGAGCAGATGGCGATTGCCAGTGAGCGCAGTGCAGCGCTTAACGCAGCCAGTGCCAATATCACTGTGCTGGATCGCAACGACGCTGTCAGCTACAGCAACGAAGCAGCGGTGGCGCTGTTCCGCAAACATGGTTCAACCCTCACCAGAATAGACGCAGCCTTTAACCCGGCACGGCTGCAGGGCTATCAGCCGCTGCGACTGGTCGAAGGTAGTCTGCGTGAGAAAACTTTCCTGCAGATAGAGCAACAGCGGGATATCGAACTGAAGCACGGTGACATGTATCTGTCGCTGATTGCAGTGCCGCTGTTGACAGAGACAGGTGAACGCATCGGGACTGTGCTCGAGTGGCAGGATAACAGTGAACAAATGATTGCCTTGCAGGCTATCAGCGATGCCGTGGAGCGGGCCAGCAATGGTGAACTGAATCAGTCGGTTAACCTGACAACAGATTCGGTCTTTATTCAGCAACTGAGCGGTAATCTTAACTCTCTGATTGCTTCTGTCCGCGACACCATGGGTGTGTTTGAGCGAACCTTCAGGGCGCTGGAATCTGGCGATGTAGGCATGAGTATCACTGAGCAGATGAGCGGCGACTACGCCACGATCAAAGACAGCACCAACAATATGCTTGAGGTGTGGCGCAGGGCGCTGGTTGAAGTGCAAAACCTGTCGAATCAGGTGCGAAGGGGCGCCGAAGGAATTGCCAGATCCTCGTCACAACTATATGAGCGCGCGGAACAACAGGCTTCTTCGCTGGAGGAAACCTCAGCCAGTATGGGTGAGATTACCAACATGACTCAGGGTTACCGGGAAATTCAGCAAACCGGTATGACGGTGTCGCAGGAACTGGCCAGAAAAACCGAAGCCGGTAGTGAAGTGTTGCGTAATACTGTTAAGGCTATGTCTGATATCAACGATTCTTCCCACAAGATCTCAGGCATTATTGGTGTGATTGAGGAAATTGCCTTTCAGACCAACCTGCTGGCGCTGAATGCCGCTGTGGAAGCTGCCAGGGCGGGTGAAAGTGGTCGAGGCTTTGCCGTGGTGGCAACGGAAGTCCGTAATCTTGCCCAACGGTCTTCCACAGCTGCCAAAGAAATCGCTGATCTGATTCATGAAACTGTCAGCAAGGCAGGGGTGGGAGCCGATCTCGCGCAAAAATCCAGTGAGACGCTGAATGATATTCGTGGGTCCGTCGAGGAGGTCACTCGCATGATGGATCAGATCAAACAGTCTGCAGATGAGCAGTTCAGTTCGGTCAATGAGATCAACATCGCTATTGAACAACTCGATAAGCTGACCCAGGCCAATGTGCAGGAATTCGACAGTATGACAGCCGAGAGCAAGAGCCTTGATCAGACCTCAGACTCCCTGCAGGCATCGCTGGCATTCTTCCGTGGCTATGCCTGAACGAGCAGCGCTGAATTAACCAGCTTGATATTGAGTGGCTGGATTATCAGTCACCGAACAGATCATCCAGCCGCCGGGCAGGGTCGTCAGCGCTGCGCTGATCATCTTGCGCCGAATCAGCAGACGATTCAGCGGCATCGCCAAAGAGATTGTCCAGCGCTGATTTTGCCTGCAGGTTGCTGTGGCCCTTGCCTTGTACCTGCGCTTCCTCAAGATACCGCAGACGGAAAAATTCGCAGAAATTAGCACTTTCTTTGATGACTGGCGGGTCAGCCAGCTCATACTCGCAACCAGCCGGGGCGCGTTCGTTAAAGTGCTCGCAGGCGCGGCAACAGTGCAACACCTCGAAACAGTGGCCGCAATTGGCATGACGGCTGAGAGGCATGGGGATATCTGCGACAGACTGGCCGCAGTTCCAGCACAAGGGTCCGGCAGACATAGCGAACTCCGACTCAGGACTCTGCGGGCGGCACATAACCCTCGGCCCGGTCGATTGCTTCGCCGGCGAGGAATTTGTCGCGCTGTTCATTGAGGTATTTGCGGGATTCCTTATCCATCAGGTTCAGATGCTTTTCATTGATCAGCATGGTTTGCTGTTGCTGCC
>JAGRIO010000304.1 GCA_020443225.1 Pseudomonadales bacterium | reverse complement strand
TACCCTTTGGGCCCTATCTGGCCATCGCCGGTTGGCTGACGCTCATGTGGGGTGACGAGATTACCAGCACTTACCTGCGGATACTGGCATTCTGATGAAGCAACTGATCATTGGTTTAACCGGCGGTATCGGAAGTGGCAAAACGGCTGTCTCAGACCTGTTCGCCGCCAGGGGAATCACTATCGCTGATGCCGATGTCGCATCACGGGAAGTCGTTCAGCCAGGTATGCCAGCCCTGGGCAAAATTGTCGCTCACTTCGGTGAGCAAATACTGTTGCCAGACGGCAGCATGGATCGCGCCGCCCTCAGATCCATTGTGTTCAGCGATCCTGCTGAACGGAAATTTCTCGAGTCAGTTACCGTGCCCGCGATCATGAACCGGTTGCAGGAAATTCTTGAAAACAGCACATCGCCCTATGCCATTCTGATGCTATCCAGTGGCAGCGGCCAGCATCCATGGATCAGGCGTCACCTTGTTGTCGACGTCAGTGAGGCCACGCAACTCGCCAGAGTGACCGCCAGAGACCAGAATGAAGAAGCGCAGGTTCGCGCGATTATGGCTACCCAGCCTACAAGACAACAACGACTCGACTATGCGGATGATGTGATCACCAACGAGGGAACACTTGCGGCCCTGGAGCAGCAGGTAGATCAGCTTCACAATAAATACCTGATACTGTCCGGGTCTGTGTCATCAACGCCTGAATCATCAGAGGAGCGCTGAAATGGCTGAACTGAAAGTCAAATGTCCGACCTGTCAGACTGATGTGGTCTGGTCATCCATCAATGAATTCCGGCCCTTCTGCTCAGAACGCTGTAAGCTGATCGATCTCGGTGAGTGGGCCTCTGGGAACCGATTCATCGCCAGCGACAAGGATCATGATGATGCCACTGCCGCTGACCTGGACCGGGACTGACCTTACCCATAAGGATCAGGGTTTTACTATCCGGTTGGTAACGAAGTAGCCAGATCAGGTCCGGTATTCCGCGTTGATGGTGACATAGTCATGAGACAGATCGCTGGTCCAGACCGTTTCCGTTGAGCTGCCGGCATTAAGGTTAACACGAATCAGAATTTCCTCGCCCTGCATCACAGCGGCACCCTTCTGTTCCGTGTAATCCGGGTGTTTTTGACCGGCAATCATCAGCATGACATCCCCTACCGCCACATCGAGCTTGTTCACATCCAGTGCGACACCGGCTTTGCCAATCGCCATGACGATTCGCCCCCAGTTCGCATCACTGGCGTACAGCGCTGTTTTTATCAGCGGGGAATTCGCAATCGCATAAGCTATCGACAGCGCATCTTCCGGGCGCGCAGCATTTTCAACACGCACTTCAACAAATTTAGTTGCACCTTCACCATCGCGGATAATGCCCTGCGCGAGTTCACAACACACTTCGGTAAGCATGTCATCGAACTGAGTCGCAGCTTCGGTACCTTCAATGATGCTGACACCGGAACGTCCGGTTGCTGTCAGCATGCAGGAATCGTTGGTCGATGTGTCACTGTCCACAGTAATTCTGTTGAACGACCGGTTCACCGCTGCAGTTAACATCTGCTGTAGCAGTGCCTGCTCTACCACAGCGTCCGTCGCGATATAGGCAAGCATGGTAGCCATATTGGGCTGAATCATTCCGGCGCCCTTGGCAATACCCGTCATGGTCACCAGCTGGCCATTGATTTCAACCTGCCGGGTTGCGATCTTGGGCCGTGTGTCAGTTGTCATGATGCCATGCGCGGCTTCCAGCCAGTTGTTTTCATCCAGCTTGCCAATGATCGTACCCAGGGCATCAGTGATTTTTTCAACCGGAAGACGTTCGCCGATAACCCCTGTAGAAAATGGCAAAATTGCTTCAGGCCGGGTGCCGGTCAATTGCGATGTTGCCTGGCAACTGGTTACTGCATCGCTGATACCCTGTTCGCCCATAGCAGCATTGGCATTACCGCTGTTAATCACAAAATAGCGCGATTGAGCCAGCTGCAGATGACGTCGGCCTACTTCCACTGGCGCTGCTGCAAAAACACTCTGGGTAAACACACCCGCCGTGTTACTACCTTCGGCAAACTCGAACATTACCAGATCGGTAGCATTCTTCTTGATGCCGCATGCCATGCTGGCAAGCCGAACACCCGGTACCACATTGAACGCTGTACTGTTTGGACCAACGGCCATCTCTTTCGATTCCTAAGCTAACTTACCGTGACAGGACTTGTACTTTTTACCTGACCCACAGGGGCAAGGTTCATTACGACCCACCTTTTTTTCATTCCGTATAAACGGACTTTGTGGCGTACCGGTGCGCTCTTCTGCGTTGTCGTCGGTCGCGCCCATACCCATGTCGTCCGCCTTCTGGAAATTCAACCGGGCTCTGGCTTCTTCTTCACGACGGCGGCGCTCCATTTCATGCACGTCTTCCCGTGGCTGGAACTCGACCCGCGCCAGAAAACGAATCACTTCAAACTTGACGTTGTTCAGCAATTCTTCAAACAGTTCAAACGCCTCGCGCTTATATTCCTGCTTGGGTTGTTTCTGCGCGTAAGCACGCAAATGAATACCCTGACGAAGATAATCCATTGCAGCAAGATGCTCTTTCCAGAGGTTATCGAGAATCTGCAGCATGATCTGCTTTTCGAAGATGCGGATGTCAGGGCCTACCAGCTCTTCCTTCTGGCGGTAGACTGCGCGAACCTCTTCAACGATCTTTTCACGCAGTGACTCTTCATGCAGCTTGTCATCTTCATCAAGCCATTTCTGCACGGGCAACCTGACATTGAATTCAGTATGCAGCGACTGTTCCAGCCCGGTAACATCCCATTGTTCTTCAAGACTTTGCGGAGGCACCGATCCGTCAATAACGGTATTGATGACTTCATCCCACAAGACGTTTACGATCTCGGAAACATCTTCAGATGACATCAGTTCGCGGCGCTGGCCATAGATCATCTGACGCTGGTCATTGGCAACATCGTCATATTCCAGCAGTTGCTTACGAATGTCGAAGTTCCGGCCTTCCACTTTGCGCTGCGCCTTTTCGATAGCGTTATTCACCATCTTGTGCTCAATGGCCTCACCCTTCTCCATACCCAGGGTTTGCATAATGGCCTTGACTCTTGGCGGCGCAAAAATGCGCATCAGGTTATCGTCCATCGACAGGAAGAAGCGTGAAACGCCGGGGTCTCCCTGACGACCAGCACGGCCGCGCAGCTGATTATCGATCCGGCGACTTTCGTGTCGCTCCGAACCAATGACATGCAGTCCGCCAGAGGCAATTACCTTGTCATGGTTCTTCTGCCATTTGGCACGAATTCCGGCAATCTGTTCTTCGCTGGGATTTTTGAGCGCCGCGACTTCAGCTTCCCAGTTACCTCCCAGAATAATGTCGGTACCCCGACCTGCCATATTAGTAGCGATTGTTACTGCACCTGGCCGTCCCGCCTGAGCCACGATTTCAGCTTCTTTCTCGTGAAACTTTGCGTTCAGTACGCTGTGCTTGATTTTCTTTTTGTTCAGCAGATTAGACAGCAACTCTGACGATTCAATAGAAGCGGTACCGACCAGCACTGGTGCCTCTTTTTCCATAGCAGCCTGAATTTCTTCAACAATGGCTTCATACTTTTCTTCCATCGTGAGAAAAATCAGGTCATTCAGATCCTTTCTGACCATGGGTAGATTTGTAGGGATAACTACCACATCAAGGTTGTAAATCTGCTTAAATTCAAACGCTTCAGTATCAGCGGTACCAGTCATACCCGCCAGCTTGTTATACAGCCTGAAGTAATTCTGAAAAGTCGTCGAAGCCAGTGTCTGACTTTCGTTAGTGATGATGACATTTTCCTTCGCTTCGATAGCCTGATGGATACCACCCGACCAGCGACGACCGGGCATACTTCGACCAGTGTGCTCATCAATAATGACGATTTCATTGTTATCAACAATGTAATCCACATCCCGCTGAAACAGGTTATGTGCCTTTAATGCCGCCTGTACATGGTGCAGTAAAGACAGGTTGGCGGTTCCATAAAGTGATTCGCCAGCCTTCAGCAAACCTTTCTGCACCAGCAGTTGCTCGACCTTCTGGTGGCCAGTCTCAGTCAGTTCAATGTCCTTTTGTTTTTCATCAACGTAATAGTCACCAGGCGGTTCTATTTCATTGGCGATATCTTCCTCAGTCTTTTCCTGTCTTTCCAGGCTGGGGATAAAGGCATTGATAGTCCGGTAAACATCTGCGGAGTTTTCGACACCACCCGAAATAATCAATGGCGTCCGGGCTTCGTCAATCAGAATAGAGTCAACCTCATCAACAATGGCGAAGTTCAGGTTACGTTGAACCATCTCTTCCTGACTGAAGGCCATATTGTCACGCAGGTAATCAAAACCAAATTCGTTGTTGGTTCCATAAGTAATATCAGCCTGATAGGCCAGTCGCTTTTCGAGCTGATTCTGTCCGGCATGGACAACTCCGACCGTCATTCCCAGCGCGTTGAACAGCGGTCCCATCCACTGGGCGCCCCATTTCGCCAGATAGTCATTCACCGTCACCAGATGCACCCCGTCACCAGGTATGGCATTGAGATACAGTGGTAGCGTGGCGACCATGGTCTTACCTTCACCGGTTCGCATCTCTGCAATGCGACCTTCATGCAGCGTGATACCACCCATTAACTGCACATCAAAGGCGCGCATGCCCA
>JAGRIO010000303.1 GCA_020443225.1 Pseudomonadales bacterium | reverse complement strand
AATAGCCAGTCCCAAAATCATCCACCGCTATCTTGATCCCCAGCCGGGTAAGTTGTCGCAGTTTCTGAATCACCTGCGCCATATCGTTCATGATGACATTTTCAGTGATCTCTACCTCCAGGCAACTCCCGGGTAACTCATAGGCTTTCAGGGTATCAGTAATTCTTGAGATGAAATCGTCCTGCTCTACCTGAGCGGCTGAAAAGTTGATGGAAACACGGATGTTTTCAATGCCTGCATCGCGCCAGTTGCGCAAATCCCGGCAGGCTGTTTCCAGGACAAAATTACCCACCTCGAGAATCAGCCCCGTCTCCTCAGCAATGGGAATAAAGTCGCCCGGATATACCAGCCCGTTCTCGGGATGATGCCAGCGAATCAGAGCCTCAAAGCCAACCACCTTTTCTGTCATGGCATTGACCTGCGGCTGATAACACACCACCAGATCATCGTTGGCGAGTGCCCTGCGCAGTTCACGTTCAATCATCAGCCGCGCTGAAGACGTTTCATTCATGGCCTGATCAAAGTATTCATAGCCATTCTTACCGCGGTCTTTGACACAATACATCGCCAGGTCCGCACTGCGTATCAGCTCTTCCATGGTGGCACCCGCCTCGGGATATACTGCAATACCAATGCTGCCACTGACATAAAGTTCGTGCTCATCAACCACAAAAGGTGCTTTCAGCTCATTCAGTATTTTTTGCGCAATGATGCTGGCATCCTCCCGTTGCTGCAGGTTAGGCAGCACCAGGGCAAATTCGTCACCACCAAAACGGGCAAGGGTATCGCCCTTGCGCAGACAGTGTTCCAGTCGCTGACTGACAGCTTGCAGCAATCGGTCTCCCAGAGTATGTCCCATGGTATCGTTCACCCACTTGAAGCGGTCCAGATCAAGAAACATCACAGCCAGATGCTGCTTACTGCGGGAAGCCTGGGTAATGGCCAGTTGCAGCCGGTCTTCCATCAGGGCACGGTTGGGCAACTTGGTTAACAGGTCATGATAGGCCTGGAAACTAATCAGTTCCTGCGCCTTTTTACTTTCAGTGATGTCCCGGGCAACGCCATAGGTACCATGAAAGGTTTCACTGCAGTTCTGGGCATGGTTGAGGGTGACTGACATCGAACTGGTATCAAGGTAGCGAAACTCCGACTCATTGCGGCAGCGCAGCTTGAGCTCTACATTCTGTGACTTCCGCTCTCCGGAACGTCGCTCGGTAAACACATATTTCGCCTGATCCTGACTCTGGCTTGCCACCAGCTCCGAGTAATGTTTACCAATCAGTTCATTCTTGTCGTATCCCAGCACCTTGTAGACCGTGTCATTAAGGAAGGTAAAACAACCATCGCGGTCAAGCATAAAAACAATGTCAGGGGAGTGATCAACGATGAAACGGTGCAGATATTCCGATTCCTCCAGTTTCTGCGAAACAGTCAGGTGAGCAGCCTCCAGTGCCTGCTTGTGGGCTGCATTCTTCATCGTCATCAGAAGTTCATCAGGCATGTAGGGCTTTTTAACAAAATCATGCGCGCCTTTCTTCAGCGCAGTCCGCGCAGAGTCGAAACTGGCATCGCCGCTGACAACCACAATCTTGCTGCTCAGATCAGAAGCTGCGACATGATCGATGACCTCAAGTCCACTCATACCTGGCATATTGAGATCAAGTAAAAGGATGTCAAAGGTCTCCTGTTTGAGCAATTCAATGGCCAGCTCACCGCTCGCTGCAGTTTGTACCTCATAGCCGCTGAGCCCCAGCATATCCCGAAGCGAATCCCGCTGGCCCGCTTCATCGTCAATAATCAGAACCCGGGTCAAATTGTTGTTGTTTGAAGGTACTGCGTTCATTCCTACACTCCCAAGGTGTGTGCAACTGTTTTTATTGGTTTGCTGCATCCTTGCCAGCCAGCGGCACCAGCAATTGAAAACTGGTACCACTTCTGTCATCCGGGGACCGGACAGTCCTGCAACTGATCAGTCCCCCCATATCATCTGTCAGCTGTTTTACTATATTCAGCCCTAACCCTGCATGCTGACCCGACTTAGAGCTGTTGTTAGCTTCAAAGAGCCGACTTTCAACCTCAGGGGGTATGCCAGGGCCGTTATCAGCTATCGTGACTTCCACATAGCGGGTACCACCCAGATTGACGGCACCGCAGGTTGATACCCTTATCTGCGGCGTCGCCCGTTCTGTCTGCGACAACGCTTCAGCGCTGTTCTTCATCAGATTAACCAGAATCTGTTTGAGGCTGTCTGGCGCCAGAGTGACACCGGGCATCGTTTCATCAAGATCCAGCGTAAAGCTGATATCTTCGCGACTACCCTGCATCACCGAGGTCAACTGACGAATGATGTCATTGACGTTGATGGTCGCGACCAGCATGTCCTCTGTCGCTCCGATTTGTCCGTACTTCCGCACGATGGTGGAAACCCGCATGATTTCCTGACCAATAGTCTGAATATCGCTCTGCACCGGCGCATCTTCGTCGAGTTTCATCGACAGGGTTTTCAGATAGTTCTGCACGATAGCCAGCGGATTATTGACCTCATGGGTGACCTCACTGACCCTTTGTCTGAACAGCGACACCGGAATGGCTGGTTCCTGTTCGTCAGCAGTGCGATACGCCAGAAAATCTGCAGCCGCCTCGGAAAAACTGTTCAGCAAAACCGGGTCAGTCTGATGGCCACCTGTTGCAGCAGCCACACCAAATGCCAGAACACCCTGCTGGCCGAAAGGTACCAGCAGCATACCGCCACCCCCCAACCGGTCATTAGTCTGACGATCAGCAAGGCTCCTGCATTGATCCGGCTGAATGATATCGGCACGCTGGAAGCGCAGCGCTCTGGCCAGCTGACTTTGTTCCGAGTTCACTGCGACCGCAATGCCGGCATCGCCCGCTCCGCATTGCAGCTGATTGTTTTCCCGGAGAAAGCACAGGCTTTGCGAATAGCCAAGGGCTACCTGGCCAAACTGACGCAGACATTCATCAATCGGAATATCTCCAGACATCTGCAACAACGCCTTATGATAGGCATGCATTCTCGCGAGTTTGCCCAATGTATCAGCCAGGGAATAACTGGCCTCTGTCACCTGTGCACTGATGTTTCTGAGCTGCTCTGTCACCCTGCCCAGCAATTCATAGACAGTCTCTTCATCCAGCTGGAGGATCTCTGCGCAGCAGAGTCGCAGGAACGGATCGAGCCTGTCAGGGTCGTTCACGGCTGAGACAAGTTTCTCCGCTATGGCTACACAACGGATCAACCCGCTGGCGCCCTGCAACTCTTCAGGTTCCGCACGATAAAAACTGATGGCATCCGTCATACCCGGAGACCAACCAACGCTCAGAAGCATATTGACGACTTCGCGATCTTCCGTTGCCAGCAGGCCAGCGAGGCGGGCAACATCCGGGTCTGTCACAGCAGAACTACGCGCCAGCTCCGCCGCGATCAGGCTGCGGATTAACGCCGTGGTCGTAGCCGGACTGGTACCGTCCTCCGGTTCTGAGACCGGCTTCATGGTCTGACAGATATCCAGCACCACAGCCCGCATCAGCGGCAATGGAATCTGCTCATACCAGATGTCGGGTGCACTCGAGGCTTGCTTCCCCAGCGCGAGGAAAGTCAGCAGAAAACCGGGTTCAGTTTCAATAACACTGGCAAGTTCAGCGCGATCAACACCTGGCAGAACGGAAACATGGAGCAGATATCGGAGCGATTGCAGCCTCGCAGGAAACAGGTTTCCCGCTCTGTCCGGTGAGATGGCAGGGACGAGAGGTTGCATGACAGGATTCTAAAACGGTATTGCACAAAAAAACAACAACTTAGAACACTTTATTAATCATTTGCCTGCGCTTTTTCTCCTAACCGACTAATTCATCTATAGAGAATTCGCTCACTCGCTTGTCAGCTTGCATCTGGTACACCAGTTCACACACAATCATGTCACCCTGGCAGATATTACAGAGATGAAGCTTCATCTCCTCACCCGGAACCGGCAGGAAGCCAGTCAACCTGGATGCGCAGTTTCATTGAAAATTTTTGACTATCTTGACAGCCCTTACGCCTTACCGGTATTTCGTGTCTCAGGGCACTATTTGCTGGCACTGATCTGCTACCTGACTCCCAGCGTTGGCGAAAACCATATCCTGCTGGCATGGATACTCGCCCTGGTCATTGCGCCTGTAACCCTGCTGCTCAATATCTGGCTCAGCAAGTCCGCTTACACCGCCTATGATTCCTTTATTGACCTCGGATCAGCGTTGCTGGTCGTTCACATTATCCCTGAATCCTGGCACCTGATTATGCTGGTAGGTCTGGTGGTCGCACTTTCACCTGCCTTCATTTCTCAGTCAGAAAGCTACCGGTACTACATGATCTCTCTCACCATGCTTACAGCAGGTATGGCACTGGCAGGCTGGCTGCATCAGGTTCCTGGTTGGGGACTCCCCGTGTTAATTCTGATTGTCATATCACCGGCCGTCATTATCTTCGCCCGCTGGCAAACGAATCAGAGCCGTGCGCTCATCCAGGAAGCCCAGCGTACTGAATCACTGTCACTGATTGCCGGTGGTGTCGCTCACGATTTCAACAACATTCTTACCAGTGTCATGGGCAATGCGGAATATGCATTGAAAGAACTCGAACCCGACCACCCTGTCCGGCCGCTACTGGAAGAAGTACTGGCGGCAGCTAACCGGGCAGGCCTGCTATCCCGGCAACTGCTCACCATTTCAGGCCGTCAGCA
>JAGRIO010000302.1 GCA_020443225.1 Pseudomonadales bacterium | reverse complement strand
CTTCCGATTCAACGACCCGGGCATTGTAGGAATTGCCGGACTGCAGCGTGATGATGATCCGTGCAGCACCATAGATGACGTGGAAATTGGTGACGATGAGACCGTCAGCATCCCAGATTAAACCGGTTCCGGAGCCTCTGCGAACCTCCGTGGCGTTAGTGGAGAAGAGATTCCGTCTTAACGCGGTATTGGTAACAAAGACCACTGAAGGGCTGACGTTTTTGAAAACCTCCATGTTGTTGGCTTCGTCATCGGTGAGGACGACGGGCGCACTGGCCTGGTCGGAAACTTCTGGTGACAAGCGCTGGCCCCAGTCATCCTGGGTGAAAAAGATGCCAGTTCCCATCAGGGCCAGTGCAAAGATAGCGAGTGAAATTCTCAGAGTCATGCGTGATTTCTTCTTGTCAGGGCGCCGCATGAACCGCGGCGCTGCTGGTTTCAGGTTACCCTTTGGAGCCTGAATGGGTTAAACAGTTCCCGATCAACGGGTTGTGGGCACGATTTTGCCGATCTTTTTGTCTTCAGTCAGGTAATTGCTGAGGTTGTAAATATCATCCGGTGACAGGGTGCCGACCACCTGCTTCAGTCGCAGGGTATCTTTGATGTACTGGTAGCGGGCACTGGCATACTGGAACTGAGCCTGGAACAGGCGTTGCTGCGCCAGTAGCACGTCAACGATGTTACGGGTACCAACTTCATAACCCGTCTGGGTGGCGTCCAGAGCGCTCTGGCTGGACTCTATACCCCGTAGTCTGGCTTTCACTCTGGCAACATCGGTATTCAGGGCGCTGTAAAGGGTGCGGGTATTTTCCACCACCTGGCGCTGAGTCAGGTCAAAGTTGCGCTGTGCCTGCTCCAGCAGATAGCCGCTCTGTCTGGCTCTGGAGCTGGTGGCTCCACCGGCATACAGAGGCATAGTGAGCTGCAGGGCAGCACTGCGCTGCTTGAGTTCAGTTCCTGCCACGGTACTGGCAGCATAGTTCTGATCGTCTGTATTGCTGCGGGCATAGGAAATTTGCGCATCAATGGTTGGCAGATGACCCGAACGGGCAATTTGCAGATCTTTCTCTGCGGCCCTTACGGCTTCCTGAGCCGCAATGAGAGAGTAATTCTGCTGCAGGGCAGCCTTGACCCAGGCTTCTTCATCTCTGGGCTCCGGGAATTCTACCGGGAAGTCGGCACTCAGTCCGGCGACCTCAGTAAAAGGCTGTCCGGTCAGGCGCAACAACGTCTCAAACGTCACCGCCTGGGCACCTTCCGCTTCAATAACGTTCACCGTCGATGAGTCAAAGGCAGCAGTGGATTCCAGCACGTCAGTAATAGCCACAAGGCCTACATCGAATCGTTGCTGAACCTGTTCCAGCTGGCGCTGTACGGCACTGCGCTCTGCATTGGCGGCGCTCAGAAGGTCCTGAGCCTGAAGAATATTCAGGTAGCTGTCTGCCACCCGGAAAATCAATTCCTGTTGTTCTGCGGTGAACTGTGCCAGTGCCTGAGCTTCAATATTCTTCGATTGCTCGAACTGAAACCAGTTACCGAGCCGGAATACCGGCTGGCGCAGAACGGCCTGCCAACCGTTATCGTTATAGTTAGCGGACCCTGCATTAGGATCGAGCAGAGTTCGCTTGTTCTCAGCAGTACTGGCGGTGGCGGTGATCGTTGGCAATAATCCGGATCTGGCCTGGGTGACGACTTCCCGCCGGGCCATGTATGCTGCCTTGGCTGCCCCCAGCTGTGGGTCATTCTGTACTGCCAGGTCATAGACGTCTTTCAGATCAGATGCCTGGGCCAGGGAAGCACAGGCCAGGCAGGCTGGTAGCGCCAGTGCACTCAGGGTTCTCTTCAGGTAACTCTTGTTCATGAATAGTCCTATCAACGCCGTTCCGGATTCCGTGCCCGGCGTGAAACAATGAAAACTTTAATCTGTGACAAGTTGCCACGCTGACATTGGCACATGCAGCTAACAATTTGCCGATTGGCGGGGCGTAGCATACTGTGACTTGTCAAATCTGACCAGCCGGCCGCGATGATTCGGTAGATTTCTACGTTTGTTGGCGGCGGATCTGTCGCAGACCACCCTTTTCTGAGCGGTTCTGTTGCTCCCCGGAACATCAGGTTCTGGCAGCCAGGCAGTGATCTGGTTTTATTTGTTTTGGACGCTGGCTGTGCTGAAAGCGTTTATGGCCGGCACAGGGAAATTTCCCAGTTGCTGCCGGATCAACGCCTCCAGCCACAGGCCGACGGCCAGACAAACATCCTCTCTGAACGGCCGGGCAATGATCTGAATACCGATTGGTAAGCCCTGCTGATCTGTGCCTGCCCGCAACACCAGCGATGGCCAGCCTGTCAGGTTATAGGCCAGTGTGTAGCTGTAATCCTGCATCTTTTCCTGCTCATCATGACGATGGGCCGTGCGGGCATTGACGGGACAGATCAGGACATCATGGTTTTCAAAGTAACCCAGCATGGAACTGCGGTAGTTATCCCACATAGTCATGGTATAGGCGAATTCAGCGGCTTCCATCATAACTGGCTCAGTCGCCAGACTGCCCTGCAGCAGCTTTGAGAGGTTTTCGGTGCGTGAGTCCTGCATCATACCCAGCAGGGTGTCACTACCGTCTGCCACAAACAGTTTGCCGTAAATCAGATGTGCCATTTCGAGTCCCGGCGGCCGTGCCTCGCTGATGTTCAGTTGCTGATCCCGGAGCATGCGGACGATATCAAGCACAGTGGCGCTGATTTCCCCGGTGGGTTTCGCGATGCCGTTATCGGTGTGGTACCCGAACCGCAACTGCCTGATATCGACGCCGTTGGGATCGTGCCAGCTGGCGTCAACGCTGTACGGGTCGCGCAGATCTGGCCCGGACATCAGTGGCAGTAGCAGGTGCAGATCATCAACCTGTTTTGCCATGGGTCCAGGCTGGCTCAGTGGCGCCAGAACCCCGGCACTCGGTAAGGCATTGCCGGTGCAGGGGATTCGTCCTGTGGTGGGCTTAATGCCAGTGATCCCGCAAAAATGCGCGGGCAGTCGGATGCTCCCGCCGGTATCGGTGCCGACGTCAAACGGGGTAGCGCCCGCTGCGATCAGTGCTGCCGCACCACCAGAGCTGCCGCCAGGCGTCCGGTTGGTGTCAAAAGGATTGTTGGTCTGGCCATAGACATCGTTATCGGTGCGGAATGCCAGGGTGAATTCTGGTGTGTTGGTTTTACCCAGTAAGATGGCACCTGCAGATCTCAGCCGGGCGACACAGGTGGCATCACGTCCCGGACGGGTTTCCCGGCGTCCACTGGTACCCCAGGTTGTAATGGTATCGAGAGTATCAAGACTGTCCTTGATGGTCATGGGTACCCCATGCAGGGGACCTGGGGTCGCTCCACTCTTCAGTTCAGCGTCTGCTTTCGCCGCCTGCTTTAGTGCCATCCCGGCATTGGAGCAGACAAATGCATTGAGGTCCTGGTTAACCCGCTCAACCCGGTCCAGGAACGCTGTGGTCAGTGCTGTCGCTGTAACCTGCCCCTGTCTGACGGCCGCTGCCATATTACGAACCGGCCCATTCAGTAATTCATCCATAGATAACCCACCCGTTGCAGGAAAGACTGACTTTTGCTGTCTGTGAGGCTAAGCTATTTAGTGTTTATTGTCGACGCGTGAGCTGGCCAGGTGGTTTGACAGCCAGCGTGCTGCGTGGCAGTTTTGCTGTTTATTTGTCCAAGAGTTCCGGTTTTTGTACCAACTCGTTTTCCTACTATTGTTCGATGCCATGCTGGTGATGACGCTCGCGCATTACTACCGGCATCTGGGACATCGCTATCTCCGGTACGGCGCCATGGCGCTGGGTGCTGAAATGCTGGTGCAAACGGCTGCCCACCTGTCCTATTTCTTTCCGGATTATGATGCCTTCTTTTACCTTTCGCAGATTGCGCGGGCAGGATTTGCGACCTGCATTCTGCTGGCTGTGGGTGCAGTGGTCAGTGTCCGGGTTGCCCGGGTGCCACTGTTTTGTGGCTGGGTGCTGTTGCCCGCGGGTTTTGTTTTCAGCCTGATATTTACGACAGACCGCACTCTAGGATGGCAGGCCACCAATATACCCTCTCTGTGGTTGTTGCTGTATGCCACGTTTTTACTGGGTATGGATGAAAGAAAGCGAACCCCGGGTATCCTGTGGCTGACAGGGCTCACGATGCTGCATATCACCTTGTTGTCGGTTTTACCCTATATCCTCAGCATCGAGATGTTGTTTCAGCTGTTGTACATCGTTAATGCCATGGTGGTGATTCTGATGGGTTTCTCGCTGGTGCTGATTACCTCAGAGAACTCCGTTAGTGACCTGGTTCAGCAGAACAGCCGCATTCAGGAATTCATGCGTGAGAAAGAGCAGCTGGAGCTGCAGTTTACTGAAGCCCAGAAGCTGGAAAGTCTTGGCGTGCTGGCCGGCGGTATCGCCCATGACTTCAACAATATGCTCACCAGCATTCTGGGCTATGCCAGTCTCGCGATGAAAAAGTTGCCGGATGACAGTGAGACCCGTAAAGACTTGTATATGGTGATGTCGGGGGCCAGACAGGCGGTGGAACTGACGTCGCAAATGCTGATCTATGCCGGCAAGGGGACCCTGGAATTTGAGCCTGTTGACCTCAGTCGGGTCGTGGACAATATGTCGAGCCTGGTGAATTCCATTGTCCCGCGCAAGATTGCCGTGGAGACTAAACTGGGCAATGAGTTACCGGTGGTACGAGGTGACCGGG
>JAGRIO010000301.1 GCA_020443225.1 Pseudomonadales bacterium | reverse complement strand
ATGGCCAGCGTGCTTTCAAGCGTATTCAGGCGACTGCCAATTTTGCTGCGCGCCTCAAGGATACTGGTTTGCGCACTATCCAGATTTTCGATGGTCTGACCAACCAGCGCTTCAATTTGTTCGCGGCCTTCCGGCGAACCATCAATCGTATTAAGGCCTTCAGCGAAACGTCCGAGGGTCGTCAGCACACTCTGCCTCGAGGATGACTCAATCATGAAGCTGTCACCCACATCCGGATTACCAGAGATACGCACCTGTATGCCTGCAAACTGAATCGCGTCACCCGAAACAAATCGTTCATTCTGCAAACCATCGATCACCCGGTTATCAGACATTCTTCGCACGGTGAAGTTAGCGCCGGCTGGCTCAATAGCATCGGGCGGCTCAAAGACAATGTAAGCATCGTCAGGATGAAATTCATCGAACACTGCCTGGTCGATCACCCGCCCAACGCTGACAGATCCGGGTGGAATCGCAGTATTACGTGGATTGTTCGAGGTAACAAAGGTCTTGTTGAAGGCCGGGATGTCTTCAAAGATCTGTTTGCCGGAATCCCGTGAGGAAACCCAGGTAGTTGCACCTATCTGTACCAGACGCTCACCCTCGTCACCCTGAAACCGGTAACCGCCACCACCGCCATCGACAAACGGCTGGGTATTGCCGCGATAGCCGGCAAAGATATATTCACCATTGGCATCGCGGGAGTTCAACAAGCCCAGCATTTCTTCAAGCCGGGTTGAGACTTCCTGCGCCAGAAATCCCCGGTCTTCTGGTGTCAGCGACCCATCGCCCGCCTGTACACTGAGCTCACGGATTTTCTGCAATACGTCAGATACACCGTTTAACACCGACTCTTCCAGCGACAGGCGGTTTGTCACCGAAGTAATGTTTTTCTTGTACTGATCGCGAAGTACCAGTTCCTGATTAAGCTGCAATATCCGGGTAGCTGCCACCGGATCGTCTGAAGGGGTCAGGAACTTCTTACCCGTTGATATCTGGTTCTGGGTCTCAGCGGCCAGCCCACTGACCCGCTTCATATTGTTGACACCATTATTAAAAGTCTGAATCGTGCTGACTCTCATCGGTTTGGCTCATCCATTAACGAAAGGTGTTTATCAAGGTATCAAACAGACTTCTGGCGATAGAGATCACCTGTGCAGAAGCGTTATAGGCCAGTTCATATTTGATCAGGTCTGCTGCTTCTTCATCCAGGTTCACCCCGGAAATGCCGTCACGTTTACTTTGCGACTGTTGCATCAGGCTTTCACTGGCTTCCTGATTGATCTGTGCCTGCGAAGTGGACGCGCCGACAAATTCAACCATTCTGCCGTAGGAATCCATCATTGTGACGGTACCCTGATCAACAATCTTCTGGGTTTCAAGACCAATCATTGACAGGGCATTGCGGTTATCAGAAACACCGGTGCCGTTATATTCCACCGTAAACTTATCACCGGCTTCCGGTGAACCATCTATCGTGATCTGATAGCCAAGATACGTCGGCAAAGCCTCAGGTGTCGCTTCAAACAGATTGCCATCTACGGCAGTCGCATTTGAAGACAGTGAATAGCCTTCTTCCAGCACCACACTCACAATGCCGCCAACAGTCACTTCGTGGCGCACTTCAGCGCCTGCAGCGGAAGCAGGTTCGAAGCCAAGTGCGAAATTCATCGCCGGGCTGACATCCTTTATCACCAGTTGCTGATCTTCGCCCCTGCCACGGGTTTCCAGATAAATCTGACCATCACGATTCATGGAAACCACGATATCACCGCGGGGAATCAGACTCGCGTCCAGTTCATCCTGCAACGCCTGGGCAATCGCGGAGCCGGTGACTTCGTTAGTATCCAGTGTAATCGTCTGGTCTGGCAGGTTGTTCAGTGCAACCGTCATGGTATAAGGGCCACCCAGGGTGAAATTAAACCCGGCGGAGCGGTCCAGCGTCCCCGTCAGGACAGCGGGTGTATTCCCGCCAGCGCCTTCCATCTGCAGGGAATTGCCATGGATATCGGTCATCACAAAACCGTCGCGGGTATCTCCCTGCAGGCTGATATTGATATCCTTTCCTGTGATGGACTCAATGGTCAGCGTGTCACCATCGCTGTAGGCATAGATGCCCTCTGCCTCGAACAGCGGATTAGCATTGATGGTGTCAGCCAGGTAGTTCGGATTCAGCAGCGACGGTTCATCCAGAGAAGCCGGATTATTGATCGCTATGCCATTCAGTGCCAACTGCATGGGCAGGCTGCCTTCTTCCTGATTCACAAAGTCTGTGAGGAATACCCGGGTCTGCGCGCTGGCGTAAACACCATGGGTGGCTTTCAGTTCCTGGGCGATCAGTTCGGCGCTTTCCCCTTCTGTGACCTCAATGCCCGGAGCACGACTAAGAATGCCTGTGACGGGATCGATATGGCTGATCGTCAGGGTTTCGTTGACATAACCATTAGTCACCGGTGCCTCTGCCGGCGTCAGGGCATACTGATCGGGCAGCCGCCCGGCCAGGGCGCCCTTACTTTGTACCGAGGTCTGGCCCAGGCTGTCAGGTAACATCGCATTGCGGATACCGGGAGTAAACTTCAGGTTGCGCATGGGTGGCACCATATCCACCGGCTGCGATGGATTGGAGTTATCCAGTATGTCGTAGGTCGTGGCACTGGTGAAGCGGATCACCACCGGTGGGTTCAGTGTGCCAGGCACATCAAAGGAACCGGTGGTGACATCCAGTGCTTCTGTGTTCACTACCTTGCCAGTCCCTTCATTCCCAAGGCTGGCTTCACCGGTGATGGCAGAGGAAAACGCTATCTGTTCCGGTCTTTCCATATCCACGACGATCTGCCGTCCACCGAACCGGGTGGGCTGAATCAGGAAACGATCCCCCGGCATCACCTGACCAGTTTCGATCGTAACCGTAAAACCATCAGCGGAAATATCCACCGGCAGCACTGACGGGATGACCCCTTTATCAACAACAGCGCCTGTATCTCTGCGGGTCAGCACATAACGTTCAGACCCCGGACCTGGAAAATCGAGATAATAGTCGGTATCTGTCAGCAAATTGGTATCGTCAATGGCAACAGCCAGCCGGGTTTCATTACCTGAATCGTTATCTGTGTCAGCTTCTACCCTTGCCAGCATATTCTCGCGACTGTTCACATCGGAGAAGAACAAACCACCAAAATTGCCATTCAGATCAAGACCCAGTTTATGACGCTCGTTGATATTGGCTGCCAGCGTCAGCCCAACCCTGCCCACCGAATTCATTGCTTTGTCCAGCACGTTGGTCCTGAAATCCAGCAGCCCACCCAGTTTCCCGCCACTCAGGGCGTTAGTTACATTTTGTTCGACATTGTGGGTCACAAACGCCAGATCCTTACGATAAGGATCCGTTTGACCACTGACGGAATGCAACTCGTTGGCCCGTTGCCCGATCACCAGTGCCTGACCATTTCCGACAAAGACGTCCACGGCATTCTGGTCTTTCTGAATCACATTGACCGACACCAGCTCCGACAGTTTGCGCAGCAATTCATCTCTGGCATCAAGCAGATCGTTCGGCGCATCATCATTACCCCGGCTGGTGGCAAAGGCGATGTTCTTGTTCATTTCAGCAATACCACTGGCCAGCGAAGTGACTTCCGCTGCCATAGTATCCAACTGCTGGTTAATGGTGTCGTTGTGCTGTTCCAGTCTGCCCTGAATGGTTGAGAAGCGGTCAGTCAGCCCCTCTGCCTGACTGATGACCAACTGTCGAACCGGTACTGAGGTCGGATCATCCGCCCCGGCATGCAGTGACGCAAAGAATGACTGAATACCCGGCGCCAGTCCGGTGGAAGCATCTGCCAGAAGACTGTCAACCTGACTGATGTTCGTCAGGTAGCTATCCAGCTCATTGAAGACGGAAGTATCCAGTCGCAACTGATTGACCACATAGTCATCAACTACCCGCCGGACAGTATCGACCTTGACACCGGTACCCTGATATCCCGCACCGGAAAACTGAGGGGTCTGGGTACTGATACTGACATCCTGACGACTGTAGCCGGGGGTATCCGTGTTCGAAACATTGTGCCCGGTTGTACGCAGTTTGGCCTGACTGGCCAGCAGACCGCTGACCCCGATACCCAGCAACGATCCAGAAGGCATTTATCTCACCTCCTCACCTGTCACCAGCTGCTGCAGCGCGGGGTGTTGAAGAATACGCTGCAGCTTCTGGCCATAGGCAGGGTCTGTCGCATAACCGGATGCCCCCAGCGCTGTGGTAAAAGCCTGTTCATCTGTGCCCTCAGCCAGTACCGGCTGATATCGCTCCTGACTGGTAATAAAATCTCCATAATCTCGAAAGCTGTCGAGCAGGGAGTCATAACTGCGAAAGAAACTTCTGACTTTGCCTGCAATACCGTTGATCACTTCAATGGATTCAACGGCGACCCTGTTGCCGTCCCAGCTGTCGCCGGCCTTGATGCCAAACAGATTATGAGTGCTGGTACCACCGGCACTCTGCATCACCTGCGAGCCCCAGCCTGTTTCCAGCGCTGCCTGTGCAATCAGTGCTCTTGGAGAGATACCCACTGTACCGGCAACTTCCACCGCTGCCTGACGGACGCCAGCCACAAAACTTTCCGGTGAATCAAACAGCGCCGCGCGGGGGCTGACGCTATCAGCCACCTGTTGCCTCGCGCCCATACTGAACTGGTAGGATGGGGTGTGGGTCGCCGGTGCCAGCTGCTGCTCCAGCATTTTCGCGATACCGATAGACCGGTACTCTGCCATCGAGATGCTGAGCTTTTCATCCAGCATGTCTTCAAACA
>JAGRIO010000300.1 GCA_020443225.1 Pseudomonadales bacterium | reverse complement strand
ACACGCCTGATGTCAGAAACCGACCTGATCGTAACCTGCACAGGTAACGTGAATGTCTGCGACGAGAACCTGCTTCGCACCGTGGCAAAGAACGCCGTAGTTTGTAACATCGGCCACTTCGACACTGAGATCGACACCAAATTTATGCGCGATAACTGGCGCTGGGAAGAAGTGAAGCCACAGGTACATAAGATTTACCGCAGCGACGATCCGAAGGACTACATCATTCTGCTGTCTGAAGGCCGACTGGTGAACCTGGGCAACGCAACGGGTCATCCGTCACGAATCATGGACGGTTCTTTCGCCAATCAGGTGCTGGCACAAATGTACCTGTACGAGCGCAAGTGGGCTGACCATGACCTGCAGCAGCGCCAGCCGGTGACAGTAGAAGTACTGCCCAAAGCGCTGGATGAGGAGGTTGCCGGATACATGGTTCAGGGTTTCGGTGGCGTGATCACCCGGCTCACTGATGGCCAGGCCAAATACATCAACGTGGCACCGGAAGGTCCTTACAAGCCGGAATCCTATAAGTACTGATGAATCAGGTGTTGAGAGCGCACCAACCTGCGCAGATAAATTGAGGAGCTACGGCTCCTCTTTTTTTGCTGCACCACACTCGACCTGCAGCAACCAAACATGGAAAATCCCGACCCTTTCAGCGACAAAACAGTGGTAAACATGAGCGAAGATTTACGGGGCTTACTGAACCTGCTCGATCTGGAGCAAATTGAAGTCAATATGTTTAGGGGCGTTTCGCCGCAGGAAGGCTGGCAACGGGTGTTTGGCGGTCAGGTGCTGGGTCAGGCGCTGGTTGCCGCTTCACGCACGGTAGAAGATCAGGCCAGAAGTGCACACTCATTCCATGGCTATTTCCTGCGCCCCGGAGATACAACCATTCCGATTGTTTACAGCGTTGACCGCATTCGCGATGGCAAAAGCTTTACCACCCGAAGAGTCATAGCGCTTCAGCGTGGTCGCGCCATCTTCAATATGTCAGTATCATTTCAGGTGGCAGAAACAGGACTGGAACACCAGTTCGACATGCCGGATGTACCTCCACCGGAGGACTGCATCACCGCCCGGGAAATGCGCGAGCGCTATGCTGCCGATATGCCCGAGGAATTCAGGAACAACCACCAGACCCGGTCTGAACCGATTGAAATGCGCTTCACAGAAAGCTTCAATGAATTTAAGCCAGAGAAAATGCCCCCACTACAGCACGTATGGATTAAAGCCAGCGGAGAGATGTCTGACGATATCCGGCTGAATCAATGTCTGCTGGCTTATGCATCTGACATGACACTGATAGACACTGCCGCCAGACCCCACGCCATTTCCTGGACCGAATCAAACTTTCAGGTCGCGAGTCTTGACCACGCCATGTGGTTTCACAGACCTTTCGCGACAGACGAATGGTTGCTCTACACACAAGACAGCCCGTTTTCCGGCGGTTCCAGGGGACTCGCCCGGGGTACTTTCTATACCCGTGATGGCACCATGATAGCCTCATGCGCCCAGGAAGGACTCATGAGGCTTCACGATCAGGGATAAAGAAACAGGAACTACCGGTAGCCGTAAGGTTCAGTGCCCGCGCCCAGATTGCGGTAGCGGTCACGAAGCTCTGTCTGCCGGGTCCTGGTCGTTAACCACTCCCCATTGATCATAATGCGGGTGGGTTTACTGGTAACTTCCAGCGGGTCACCGTCCCAGACCAGCAGGTCTGCAGCCTTACCACTGGCCAGGGTTCCATAGGTATCAGCAATCCCCCAGATACTGGCAGGCACAACTGTGATGGCCTGGATTGCCTGATACCAGTCCATCCCATACGCGACAGCTGTACCCGCACCCTGAGCCAGGGATTTCGTATCTGTGAACATGTCTTCAGACATAAAGGCGACGGCGATACCTGCCTTCGCCAGCAGCGCCGGATTGTCGAGCCTTGCGCCAACCGTATCAAAGTTGTCAGGCAGATTATCGAGACCGTTGAGAATGACCGGAATATCTCTGCTGGCAATAGCTTCGGTAACCTGCCAGCCTTCCCTTGCACCCAGCAGAATGATGCGCAATTTATACGGATCAAGAGCTTTCAGAACATTTTCAATATCGGCAGCACGATTGATATAGAGCGCCAGCGGTGTCTCGCCATCGATTACCGGTTGCAGTGCCTGCAAATCAGCTTCGCCAATCGGCAAAGACTTCAGCTTACCCGTCTCGTACGCACGCTTATTCTTAGCATAAAACTTCGCGGCATCCAGAGCTGACAACAAGTCCAGCACCGACTTGGCGTGCGAGCCACCATTAATGCTTAGTTTACTTTCCCGCAGATCTACCAGTACCGCAGCACTGTTAATGTCAACCATGTCAGGTTTTCCCGCCAGGTCCACCACGGCAGCCTGCCCGGCAAACTGGCTGGAGTCAGCGAAGGGGGTCAGAACAGCACGGGTAATACCCTGGGACCTGATCATCGGCAGGAAACTGGAAAAGCGGTTGACCGCATAGTCCACCCTGAAGCCAGCACCGAGTGTCGTCTTATCGACCGCATAATCCCGGTACTCCAGACCGCCTTCGACTTCAACCAGTCCGACCCGCGAAGCGGATTCCATCAGACCAGTGGTTACCCAGGCACCCTGCGCGTCAATAACTTCATCTGCCTGGGGAAGTGCTGCATCAGTGACTGATACGCTTTCGATTCGGGCACCATTAATCAGGACATAGCCGTTTTCAATGATGCCCTGATCGGAACCCGTCACAATTTTTGCATTAGTCACCAGCACTGTCTGCGCAAAGGCACTGGAAACACTCAGGAGCGTCGTCAGCAAAACCGCTGAATATCTGAAATATCTCATTACCAGCTCCTCACTCTGTGGCCGAGTTCAAAATCTGTTACGGGGCGTATCCCCTGCTCCAGATCCAGTCTCACCGATCCATCAACAAACACTTTCTCGGCATGGCTGTAGACGCTGAACGGGTTACCCGTCCAGAGCACAACATCCGCCATTTTACCTACCTCAAGAGATCCTGTCTGATCATCAATTTTGAGAGATCTGGCGGGATTGAGCGTAAGCCAGGTCATTGCCAGGGCATCGGTTATGGCCATACCCATGCGGTTCCCCGCAGCCATCGCCTTAGCCGCTTCCTGGTTCAGACGCTGGATGCCCCAGGCAGAATCGGAGTGCACAATGGCGCAGGCTTTAGCTTGCTCTACCATGGCAATATTCTCATCAATGCCATCGAAGGATTCCAGCTTGAAACGATTCCAGTCCGCCCACATGGCACTGCAGATATTGTTTTCAGCCAGCAGGTCAGCAATCTTATAAGCTTCAACAGCGTGCTGGAATGAGGTGATCTGATAGCCAAATTCCTTGCTGACATCAATCATCTGCGCCATTTCGTCAGCCCGGTAGCAATGGTTATGAACCAGGATTTCGCCATCCAGCACACCCATGAGTGTTTCCAGTTCAAGATCTCTGCCAGGGGGTTCCGGCTTCTTCTTGTCTTCCTTGTCCGATTCCTCAAATGCAATCAGATCGGCTTCGTACTTGCGCCACTTGTCACGGTATTCCGTCGCCCTTATCCAGGACTTACGATAGCCCGCGACGTTACCCATTCTGGTGGAAGGCATCGTGCCTTTGCGGCCATAGACCCGCTTGGGGTTTTCACCACAGGCCATTTTTAAACCATAGGGCGCACCAGGGAATTTCATCTCCTGCACGGTCCTGGCTGAAACGTTTTTCAGTACAACGCTGCGTCCACCGATCAGATTCGCCGAACCCGGCAGGATCTGCAGTGTTGTTACGCCACCGGCCAGCGCCAGCGGAAACTGCGGATCCTGCGGCCAGACACTGTGCTCGGTCCAGACTTCTGCGGTGACTGGCGAAGTTGACTCGTTTCCATCAGAGTGAGCGCGGTAACCCGGCGCCGGATAATTTCCCAAATGACTGTGGACATCAATGATACC
Source organism: Pseudomonadales bacterium (assembly GCA_020443225.1). Classification (GTDB taxonomy): domain Bacteria; phylum Pseudomonadota; class Gammaproteobacteria; order Pseudomonadales; family Azotimanducaceae; genus UBA4582. The sequence continues at coordinate 859 of JAGRIO010000300.1, read as the reverse complement.
GGGCGTAACCACCTTGCCTGTGCCATCAATTACCACGTCTGCCTGAAGTCCGGGTGGGGCGTCACCTGCACCAAGCGCCCTGATCTGACCGTCAGAAAGAAAAATATAGCCACGGCTGATTTCAGTACCATCACCGATCAGCAATCTGACATGCTGAATCAGCGTCGGCCTGGTCGGCAGGGGCTGGTAGGTGGAAGGGAACGGATCCTTGTTCAGGGCACCAGCCTGCAGCGGTGCCAGAAGAGAAACAAGGACCAGAAAAAACAGTGGCCTCATCATTTGCTCCGGTTTGAATTGACGAAGGCTAAGTTATCACAGATAAACCCGCCTTATCTGCATGGATAGTAATTTATGATAGCGCTGGCCTGACTGTACAAATGGAAGACACATTTACATAATGAGTCGCTTGCCTGTTGATCCCTCATCGTGGGGGACGGGGCTACCAGCTGCCTGAGCCGCTGTTATGAAGGCTACAGGGCAGACCCACCCCTGCGCATGCAGCGGGTACCGGGCAAACCCACCAGACAATAAGGGAAATTCCGTGACACTCAAGAACGCAGATAAATTGGCCAGTGTAGAGGTCATCAAAGACAACTTTGAACAGCTGCACTATATTTGCAGCACCCAGATCGCAACCGCTGTCTTTCTCGCCTATCACCTCGAAAAGCCGATTCTGATTGAAGGACCACCCGGGGTGGGCAAAACCGAACTGGCAAAGACCACGGCGGAACTTCTCGGTCTCGACTGCATCCGGCTTCAGTGCTACGAAGGTCTGGATGAGTCCAAGGCTATCTACGAATGGAAATACGGCAAACAGTTGCTGTACACCCAGGTGCTTAAAGAAACTCTCAGTGAAATT
>JAGRIO010000299.1 GCA_020443225.1 Pseudomonadales bacterium | reverse complement strand
CATGTTGCTCGTCGCGGTCGTGATGAGGATTGATTGGCTGGATAAAGTCGAGACTGGTAAGGCGGGTACCCTGATGCAGTAACTGATGGAAGGCATGCTGTCCATTGGTGCCTTCACCCCCCCAGATCACCGGGCCGGTCTGCCACGCCACCGGGTCGCCACTTACATCAACAGATTTGCCGTTGGATTCCATATCGAGTTGCTGCAGATGGTCAGGCAGCAGGCGCAGGGTGTGGTCATAAGTCAGGACCGCATGGGAAGCGCAGTCCATAAAGTTGTGATAGAAAACACCGATACCTGCCAGCATCATTGGCAGATTGTCAGGAAAGGCTGCGGTCCGGAAATGCTGATCCATAGCACGGGCACCACTCAGTAATTCAGAGAAAGCTTCAAACCCATAGCGAATGGCCAGTGGTAGCCCGACTGCGGACCAGACACTGTAACGGCCGCCGACCCAGTCCCACATAGGGAGGAGATTCTCTTCAGCAATGCCGTAGGTCAGAGCGGCTTCGATGTTGGAAGTTACTCCCACCAGGTGATGATGTAAGTCGCCTTCATCGATGGCATTCAGCAACCAGCTGCGGGCAGCGTTTGCATTGAGTCTGGTCTCCAGCGTGGTGAAAGACTTTGAAACCACGATGATGAGTGTTGATGCCGGATCACACTGACGCAGTACCTGATCGATGTGAATGCCATCGACATTGGCCACATAGTGACATTCGGGACTGTTGCTATCGCGATAGGGTGAAAGTGCTTCATCCACCATATGGGGTCCGAGGTAAGAACCACCGATACCCAGATGGATAACCGTGCGGACAGGCTTGCCGCTGGCGCCCTTCCATTCACCGCTGCGAACCGCACTACTGATCCTTTCCATCTGACGCAGAGTTGATGTGACAGCAGTAAAGTTCGCGGAATTTTCCGGGTCCAGATCATCGGGCCGGGCGCGCAACAAAGTATGCAATGCAGCACGTTCCTCGGTGTTATTAACCTGTTCGCCGCGAAACATGGCTTCACGTCTGGCGTTCAGGCCACTGGCTTCAAACAACTTGCCTAGGTTTGCCAGCGTGGTATCGTCCAGCAGGTTTTTTGAGTAGTCCAGCATAATAGGACCACTCTCGATCCGGTAGCGGCTGCTGCGCCCAGAGTCTGCCTCGAACAGGGAAGTCATTCGTGTCCCGGCCATGCGTGCTGCATCTTCGCTGAGACTTTGCCAGTAAGGGGTTTGGGTAATATCGGTCATAGGTCAGATAAATCTGGGCTTTGGGTTGTAGTAGTGCCGCCCACGCTTAACTGTGAGCAGATAGTTGACCAGTTCTTCATAGTCCTGGTCGTTGTTAACGAAATCAATATCTGTCGCATTGACGATCAGCAGAGGTGCAGCATCATAGTAATGAAAGAAGCGGGTATAGGCATCAGCCAGTTGTTGCAGATATTCCGGTTCAATAGCCTGTTCGGCGGCGATACCGCGGTTCTGTATCCGTGCCAGCAGAACATCTACCGGTGCCTGTAAGTAAATCACCAGATCAGGCGTTGGTGCATCAATCGCCAGATGCTGGTAGATGTTTTCGTAAAGCTGCAACTCATCCTGATCAAGATTGATCGCTGCAAACAGCCGGTCTTTCTCCAGCAAAAAGTCGGCGACCTGTACCGGCGCAAACAGATCGGATTGCTTCAGCGCCTGAATCTGTCGTGCGCGGTCAAACAGGAAAAATAGCTGGGTGGGTAGTGCTGCGCTGCGGCGGTTTTCGTAAAAGCGTTCGAGAAAGGGATTTACTTCCGGTGCTTCCAGAAAAGTCTCGTAATTAAAAGTGTCGGCCAGCTTTTTGGTCAGCGTCGTCTTGCCTACCCCGATAGGGCCTTCCACTGCGATATAGCGTGGAATGTCCTGTCTGAGGCTGTCGACCGTCAATGTTTGCTCCCCTGGCATCGGTCCGGCGCTGAATATGCTGGCCGGGTTTGTGGTTTGTCTGGCCTATTGTGAATCAGGGCGACGGCGTTTTCTACGATTGCGCTTGCGGGTTTTCGATTTGGGTGCAGCGGTGGTCATTGTCTGCCGCTGATCGTTGTTGGCCTCCTGATACTCGGTCCACCACTTACCCAGGTTGTCCAGGCGCTCGCCGGATTCTTCCCGCAGAATCAGAAAATCGTAAGCGGCCCGGAAGCGTTTGTGGGCCATCAGGGTTTCAGCTTTTTTTCCGGCCCGGTTGGGTAACCGGTATTGCAGAAACCAGATGTCCCGCATCGGACCGGAAAAGCGGCGCGGTATCGAGGTGAACAGCAATTGCTGCGCTATAACATTGTTGGCTGCCTCAAATGACGCATCAGATACGGTTGCACCTTCATCTATCAGGCGCTGGCGCTCATTGGTAAAGGGATGCCAGAGCAGGGCGGCGAAGATGAAGGCCGGTGTTACGGGTTTGTCTTCCTGTATCCGGGTATCTGTTGAGGCCAGCGCCAGACGTATGAGCTCGAAGGTCTGATGATGATCAGGATCGCGGTTAGACTGCGGGAATAACCATCCAAAAAGATCGTACTCCCGAAGGTGTTCCAGGGCGCGCTCGCCATAGCCAGTCATGGTCAGCTTGAGGACTTCCTCGAACAATCTGGCGGCAGGTACATCCTGAAGCAGGAATCCCAGCCTGCGCATGGGCTTCTCGGTTTCAGGGGCGACGCTGAAGCCCAGCTTCGCCTTGAAACGCACAGCGCGCAACATTCGAACCGGATCTTCCCGAAAGCGACTTTCAGGATCACCAATCAGTCTGATCTGGCGATTCTCCAGATCTGTCAGACCGCCTACCTCATCATGGATGATCTTATGTTCAGGATCGTAGTAGAGTGCATTAATGGTGAAATCGCGTCGTTCGGCATCCTCGCGGAATGTGCCGTAATTATTGTCAGAAAGCAGCATGCCACCATCGGATACCTGGCTGTCGTTATCGGCAGCGTCATTGGCCGCACGAAAGGTCGCGACTTCGATGATTTCGCGACCGAAGCGTACATGGGCAATTCTGAAGCGTCGTCCGACCAGACGGGAATTGCGGAAAATATCTCTGACGTCTTCGGGGTGCGCGTCAGTTGCAACATCGAAGTCTTTGGGCGTTGCGTCGAGCAACAGGTCTCTGACACATCCACCCACCAGAAAGGCCTGAAAGCCACTCTCAATCAGACGTCTGACGACTTTAAGGGCGTTGATGCTGATAGGGTGATCGGAAAGATCGCTGGAAATTTCTGTCATACCTCAGGAATACGCTCAAAAGATCCTGCGCCAGGATGTGAAGGGCCAATAGTAGCAGAGTGTTACTGGGGTGAGTACGGCAAGATTTTTCAGACCCTGAAAAGAAAAACGGGAAAACAATGTTTTCCCATTCAGCGAGCCAGTTTTATTGTTGTTGTTTTATTGGTTTTTATTATTGTTATTTATCCGACGCCTTTGTTGTTTTTTTTACGTCGTTATTTTTCTTATTATTTTTGATCTTTCTTATTATTGTTCTGTTAGCTTCTCAGCTAATTCTATTAAATACACTTATCGTGCCAACTATAAATATGCTTTAAAAACAAAAGGATAACGCTTTGTGTTACCTTGCTTTAAAACAGAGTGTAACCATTGGTTACGTTTTGACGTCCATAAAGGTAACACTGCCGGGTACAGGTAACACTTTTTTACCAACCGCTATTCCGTATGACCCTGCATCAGGGCGTGCGGAACAAAACAGAACCGTATCAGTGAGTGCGTCTGGATCTTTCCCTGGGTATCTGTAATTTCTGACGCTTTTGCCATAAAGCCTTACGGCTGATTCCCAGTTTCTGTGCTAGCTCTGTCTCTGTCATGCGATCCTGATTCTCCAGCACAAAACGGGCGAAGTAGTCTTCCAGCGACAGATTGTCTTCCGGCTCTTCTTCAGACAGATCTGCTGTCACGGGTGGATCTAACTCAATGGCAAGCAGATCCGGTGCAATAGACATGCCTTCGCACAGAATCACTGCCCGCTCAACGGCGTTTTCCAGTTCCCTGATGTTGCCAGGCCAGCGATAAGCCTGAATCAGTTCCAGTGTGTCTGGTGAAAACACGAGACATGGCTTGCTATGCTTTTCGCAATGCAGCCTGAGGAAATGATCAGCCAGATGCATTAAATCGGACTGGCGCTCCCGCAGGGGTGGTAACGTCAGCTTCACGACATTCAGCCGGTAATAAAGATCTTCCCTGAACTCACCGGTGCGGGTCAGCCGTTTCAGATCCCGGTGGGTGGCGGCGATCAGCCGGACTGAGACTTTCCGGGTTTCTACCGAGCCGACTTTACGGATTTCACCCTCCTGCAATACCCGCAGCAACCGCGCCTGGGCCTCCAGTGGCAACTCGCCAATTTCGTCCAGAAACAGGGTGCTGCCATCGGCAGCTTCCACCAGGCCCAGCCTGCTGTTGGTGGCGCCGGTGAAGGCACCCTTTTCGTGGCCAAACAGCTCAGACTCAATGAGCGTATCGGGAATGGCAGCACAGTTCAGTGATATCATTTTCTTATCGGCCTGGTGGCTGGCGCGATGAATGGCTTTTGCCACCAGTTCCTTACCGGTACCGGATTCACCCTGAATGAGTACATTGGTATGGGTAGGCGCGACTTTTCGGATCCGGTCGAATAATTCCTTCATGGGATCACAGGACCCGAGCATACCCGGTATGGCGTTCAGATTCTCATCGGGCCGGTTGATTATATTATTGACGGCAGCCAGCATCTCTTCGAAATCAAAGGGCTTGGCGATGTAATCTGCTGCGCCCATTTTCATGGCGTCCACAGCAGAAGACACGCTCGCATAACTGG
>JAGRIO010000298.1 GCA_020443225.1 Pseudomonadales bacterium | reverse complement strand
AGAATGTTATCGATCCAGCTAATGAGGCAGTAGGTCTGGCGAATCCATTGTCGGCAGACCTGGCTGTGATGAGAACCACGCTCTGGTCTGGGCTGCTGAAGGCTCTGGTACATAATCTGAACCGCCAGCAACATCGCGTGCGGCTCTTTGAAACCGGTATGCGCTTCATTCAAATGCCTAATCGGCCAGAGCTTAGTTTCGAATCTATTCAGCAGGAAAAGGTCGTAGCCGGGGTTGTGTGTGGTGCGCGGCGCGAAGAAAACTGGTGCGAAGAGAAACAAGCCATTGATTTCTATGATGTTAAAGGAGATCTTGAAGCGGTTCTTTCGCTTACGGGCGCGGTGGATGAATTCTCTTTCGCTAAAGGCTCGCATGCAGCGCTGCATCCGGGACAATGCGCAGAAATTCTGCGTAATGGTGAGCATGTCGGTTATCTGGGCATGATTGACCCCAGAGTGCAGCAACAGCTGGAAATTGATTCTTCGGTGTATGTTTTTGAATTGAAATTGGATCAACTAGAACAGCGGACGCTGCCAGCAGCATCACAAATGTCCCGTTTCCCGGAAGTTCGTCGCGACATTTCAATTGTTGTGGATGAAGCCGTGAGTGCCTCGGAAATTAAAGCGTGCGTGAAATCAAGTGCTGATGAGACCCTCAAAAACCTCAAGTTGTTTGACGTATATCGCGGCAAAGGTATTGATCCTAATAGAAAAAGTATCGGTTTAGGCTTGACCTTCCAGGACGTATCGCGCACTCTTACGGATGAAGAGACGAATGCTCAGTTTGACCAGATTGTCTCTGCGTTACGAACTGAACTGGATGCCAGTCTGAGGGATTGATTGAAATGAGTGCGCTGACCAAGGCTGAAATGGCTGAAAAGCTGTTTGAAGAGCTCGGTTTGAACAAACGCGAGGCCAAAGAAGTGGTCGAGTTGTTTTTCGAAGAGGTTCGCGCCTCTCTGGAAGCCAATGAGCAGGTCAAGCTGTCCGGATTTGGCAATTTTGATCTCAGAGATAAGAGCCAGCGTCCCGGTCGGAACCCGAAAACGGGAGAAGAGATTCCCATCACAGCACGTCGCGTGGTAACTTTCAGACCAGGACAGAAACTAAAAGCCCGAGTGGAAGCATATGCTGGACCCAGATCATAACGCTGAACTGCCCCCCATTCCCGGCAAACGCTATTTCACCATTGGTGAGGTTAGTGGGCTTTGTGCTGTAAAACCCCATGTCCTGCGCTATTGGGAGCAGGAATTTCCTCAGCTTAAGCCAGTAAAGCGTCGTGGTAACCGTCGCTACTATCAGCGCCAGGATGTGCTGATGATTCGACAGATCCGTTCCCTTCTCTATGATCAGGGCTTTACCATCGGTGGTGCTAGGCAGCGTTTGTCCGGTGAAGATCAGAAAGAAGACAGCACCCAGTACAAGCAGCTGATTCATCAGATGATTGTTGAGTTGGAGGAAGTGCTGGAAGTTCTCAAGAACTGAGTTTCTTAAAATAAACTCAATCTAACCTATCGTCTCTAGTGAAGTTTGCTTGGATTCAGAGTAAAATTCGCGCCTTTTGGGTTCGTCATAAATGATAGTAATCCTCGACTACGGGATGGGGAACCCCGGTTCTATAAAGAATATGATCCGCAAGGTGGGCGGCCAGGCATCCATCGAAAAAAATCCCGAAACTCTGAAAGACGCCAGTGCAATTATCCTGCCAGGTATTGGCTCCTATGATAATGGCGTGACTAAATTAAAAAAGTCTGGCCTTTGGGATGCTCTTCAGATTGAAGTTCAGGAAAAAAAGAAGCCATTTCTTGGAATTTGTCTGGGTATGCAACTCCTGCTTGAGTCAAGTGAAGAAGGAAAGCTTGCTGGCTTAGGCTGGATATCAGGACATGTCAGAAAGTTCAGTGCGAGCGAGCTTAAAATACCTCACATGGGGTGGAATGACCTTCATATCCAACAGTCAAGTCATGTGTTGTTTCAGGATTTTGAAGCTGAACCAAGGTTTTATCATGTACATTCATACCACGCCGATGATATTCCCGTAGATCAGGTGCTTGGTACCTGTACTTATGGTTATGAGTTCGTCTCATTGGTAGGTAAGGAAAATATTCTGGGTTGCCAGTTCCATCCTGAAAAGAGTCATCGGTTTGGGAAGAAAGTTTTCGAAAACTTCCTTCGAATTATTGAATCATGTTGAGAATCAGAGTAATCCCGACGCTACTCCTGCAAAATGGCGGGCTGGTAAAAGGTAGTGAGTTTACCCGTCACAGGTATGTTGGCGATCCGATCAACGCCGTGCGTATATTCAATGAGAAAGAAGTTGACGAACTTGTGTTTCTCGATATCGGAGCAACACTGCAGGGAAAGGAACCAGATTTCGATTTGATCAGGTCCATTGCCACTGAAGCATTTATGCCGTTCGCTTATGGTGGGGGGATCACCAGTTGTGCACAGATAGAAAAATTGTTCTATCTGGGAGTCGAAAAGGTTGTTCTTAACAGCGAAGCTTACAGAAATCCACAGTTGGTAAGAGATGCCAGCTCGATTGCCGGTTCAGCAAGTATTGTAGTTTCGATTGATACAAAAAACAGACTATTGCGAGGGAGTACTGTGCGCGTCAGAGCCGGTACCCATGACACGAAGGAACATGCAGTAGACTACGCGAGGAGAGTTGAGGAGCTTGGCGCTGGAGAAATAATTCACTGCGCCATTGATCGGGAAGGAACTCAGAAGGGATATGATCTGGAGATGCTCAGAAGCATCTCTGAAGCAGTTAGTATTCCTGTCGTGGCGGCAGGTGGTGCGGCAAATTTGCAGGACTTTGTTAATGCGATAAAGGAAGGCAAAGCATCAGCTGTTGCTGCTGGCGATATGTTTGTCTTTCATGGAAAACACAAAGCGGTGCTTATAAAGTATCCCGCTGAATCGGAATTGACAGAGTGCTGGAAACAGCTGTAGCAGGAGACCGGTAATCATGTCCGAACAGGTATGCACCAGGTGCGTCATGGATACAACAGATCCCAGCATAACATTTGATGCTGCAGGAGTGTGTTCACACTGCCACACTTTTGATAGTGAGATTGCACCAGGCTGGTTTCCTAACGAAGACGGTTTGCGGAAACTTGAAGCAACAATAGCCAGGATAAAAGAGGCGGGTAGGGGAAACGAGTATGATTGCATACTCGGTCTAAGTGGTGGTCTCGACAGTTCATATCTGGCTTACAAAATCAGAGACTATGGACTGAAACCACTGGTGGTTCATGTCGATGCTGGCTGGAATAGTGAACTCGCTGTATACAACATTGAGCAAATCGTTAAATACTGCGGCTATGAACTATACACCCGAGTGATGAACTGGGACGAAATCAGAGATCTTCAGGTTGCCTTTTTGCGGTCTGGCATTGCCAATCTTGATGTTGTGCAGGATCACGCCTTTTTTTCTTCGCTCTATCATTTCGCAGTTCAGAACAATATCAGGTATGTAATTAGTGGCGGTAACGTTGCTTCAGAATCGGTCTTTCCGTCGTCCTGGCATCACTCCCATATGGATGCGATTAACATCAGAGATATTCACAAACGTTTCGGAGAGGGAAAGCTCAGAGATTACAAAACTATTTCTTTTTTCCAATATTTTTTCTACTACCCGTTTGTCAGGAAAATGAACGTAGTTCGTCCTCTCAATTTTATGCCTTACAATTTAAATGATGCGCTGCAGGAACTGGTAGATGTAGTCGGTTATAAGGTTTACGGTCGCAAGCACGGTGAGTCCAGATTCACCAAATTTTTCCAGAACCATTATCTCCCGGTGAAGTTTGGTTACGATAAGCGCAAAGCACATTATTCGAGTCTCGTCCTTTCCGGACAAATGACCAGAGAGCAGGCATGCGAAAGGCTGGCTGAACCTCTTTACGATCCTGTTGAGCTGGAAGAAGACATTGAATATGTCGCGAAGAAGCTCCGCATTTCAGTTGATGAACTGAAGCAGCTAACAGCTGCGGAAGGTTTGCCATACTCAGCATATAAAAACTGGGATTCAAGATATCAGGCACTTTCAAAACTTAAGCGTTTTCTTGAATCCCTCAGCGGCAAACGCATCAGGACTTATTCCTGATTCATCTAACTCCCAATAAAATTGAAATCTGTCAGAAGGTAGCTCGGAATAAATTATGAGTAAGTCAGAACTTAAGTTCGCTGTTGTAGGTTGTGGAAATATTGGAACCAGACACATAGGGCACGTAGAAAACCTCGCTGAATTGGCAGCGATATGTGACAACAATCCCAACAAGCTGGAGAAATTCTCAAATTCTACCGCGAGAAAGTTTGAAAACCTGACAGAAATGCTTGCTGAAATGTCGGGCAAAATTGATGTCGTTTCTATATGCACGCCCAATGGTCTGCATGCCGAACATACCATCGCTGCGCTGAGAGCCGGATTCCATGTGTTGTGTGAGAAACCAATGGCGCTGAGTTCGGAAGATTGCGGCGAAATGATTAAGGTTGCGGAGCAGATGAACCGCCGACTCTTTGTCGTGAAGCAAAACAGGTACAATCCTCCGATTGTGGCGGTCAAGGAGCTCATCGATCAGGGGGCACTGGGTAAGATTTACTCTGCACATCTCAACTGCTTCTGGAATCGAAATGCGGGGTACTACGAAAATTCCTGGAAGGGTTCAAACGATCTTGATGGTGGGTGTCTTTATACCCAGTTCAGCCATTTTATTGATCTGCTGTACTGGATGGTAGGAGATGTTAGAGACGCGTTAGCCATGGTCGATAATTTCAATCATCAGGATCTTGTTGAGTATGAGGATTCGGGTGTAGTGGCACTGAGATTCAACAATGGTGCGC
>JAGRIO010000002.1 GCA_020443225.1 Pseudomonadales bacterium | reverse complement strand
CAGAGGCGCCTCTGGGGGGTTCGATCAGCGTGAACCTGACCAGTAGCGCGATCAGTAATCCCGGTAAGCCCACTATCAGAAAGGCTGCCCGCCAGCTCAGATGCTCACTGATCCAGCCGCCACCGATATAGGCGAACAGCAGCCCGATATTGATACCCAGCGCAAAAACGCCCATGGCTGTTGCACGCTTTTCCGGGGGAAACAGATCAGAAATCATTGAGTGGGAAGGCGGGTTAGAACCTGCCTCACCGATGCCCACGCCAATACGGGCGATTGCCAGCTGCCAGAAGGAGGTGACCATGCCGCAGGCGGCGGTCATACCGCTCCAGACGGCAATGGCGATGGCAATGATGTTTCTGCGATTGCTGCGGTCAGCCAGCATAGCGATTGGCATGCCCAGGGTGGCGTAAAACAGTGCGAAGGTCAGCCCCACCAGAAACCCCATCATGGTGTCTGAAGCACCCAGATCGTCTTTGATTGGTTGTAACAGGATACCGATGATCTGTCGGTCGATATGACTTGAGGTGAATACCAGAGTCAGTACAAACAGGGCATAGTTACGGTAACGATCTGTGATCGGTTGATTGACGGGTTCGTTCAACTTCCGGGCCTCTTCTTATTGTTGAATGTCTGGGCGCTGATGTTTCTTGCGAGTACTTTCTACTGTCATATCGCCGGCTGATTCAGCGTTACCTGTCGCGGATACAGACCAGTCAGCGCCGGATTCAAAGACTATATCACAGCTTATTGGCTGATTATTCGCCGGGGTGGATCAGGTAAGATAGGGTGACGTTGTGGAGAGAAATACCGTTGTGAAACTTAAACTGACTGCTGTGCGTGACCTTTCAGCTTCTACCCGGGAGTTCGATTTCAGCTGCGATGCCGGTGCGAAGCTGAGCTTCAGCGCCGGGCAGTTCTATCGCTTTGTATTCACTGACGATGCGGGCGAGTTTGAACGTAGCTACAGCATCTGTAATTTTGATGCCAGCGTCTCGTCGGGCATCATGACGCCACAATTGGTGATATCTCAGGTCGCGAATGGACGAGCCACCAGGTTGTTGTTCGGTGACAAGGCAGGGCTGCCTGGGCTTGAAGCCAGAGTGACTGGCCCGTTCGGCAGGTTGACACTGCCTGAAAAGTTACCCCCCCGAATATTTCTGGTGGCCACGAGCGTTGGTATTGCTCCCTATATGCCAATACTTGCCGCACTTGAGCCAGCGCTGGCTGCTGGTGATACTGAGGTCATTCTGATGTTCGGCATTCGTGATCAGTCTGAATTTTTATACCAGAACCATTTAACCCGGCTGGCGAGGGAGTTTGATAACTTCAGGCTGCACGTCTGCAGTTCCCGTGAACAATTACCGGTCACTGAAGCTGTGCACCGTCATCACGGCTATGTGCAGGAGGCAGTGAAATCATACGTACCCACAGCGGAGACTGGCCTGTGGTATCTGTGTGGTAATCCCAGCATGATCGATGAGGTTTACGCCATGCTTAAACAGGCTGGTTTGGGTGTCAGGCATGTGATTCGTGAAAAGTATGTGTTTGCCAAACAGGTAGCCAGCAAGTCAGCGGGTCCGACGGCAGAGCAAAAAAAACTGATTGCGGAGAAGCTGAAGAAATTTCAGTCCTGACTGTGCCGAAAGCGCCAGTGCCAGGGTTCATAGATAATCCCCAGGTCATTGTCGCGCGGATAAGAGAGAAAGAAGTCAAAGTCCGCAGCCCGGGCAGATAACCAGGCGAAGGCTGGTGAAGTTTCAAATGCCTCATCCAGAACCGGATAACCCGGTGTCGTCAGGTCCAGTGCCTCGCCGGTATGGTGTTCGCTGAAGCCGGGAATCGCACTGACCTTCAGTATTTCGCTCAGTGTCTGTCCTGCATCCAGCTTGCGCTGCAGAAGTCCCACCTGATAATCGAAGGACCGCCAGGCGGAAACCAGCTGCAGTACAATGCCGTCTTCACTCGCCGCTGCCTGCATGGATTGCCAGGCTGTCAGTGTCTCTGATGTCATCTGTTGGGGCCGTCCGAATACATCTTCACCTGCAGGCACCAGTTGATCAGACTCACCACAATAGGGCAGGCGACATGCTTGCAGTATCTGACTGGTGATTCCCAGGGCTGTCAGTGCCTGTTGCTGTGGCTCTGAAATCAGGGTGAAATCATCTTGTTTCACAGCGTCATGGTTCCTGCCAGCAATGCCAGCATCAGGCCAGAGATAAATAGCGCAAAGTGTGAAACCACCAGCACCAGGTACTTACAGGCCGTCACTAAAAACGATTGCTGGTAGTAATTTCTCAGGCTGAGAAACATATATACCGCCACCCAACCCATAATAATCGCCGATGATACGTCGGTTCCAAAAGGTTTCTCTGCCAATTCACTTATCCAGGACAACAGCAGTGCCAGAAAGTAAAAAGCATGATTGTGAATAGCCAGCACCAGATGCTGCGTGTAATAGACACCGGAGCCCAGATAGACCAGCTTCATGACCAGGGCAAACAGTGGGACCGTGAGAAACATGATTGGCGGTGAAACATCCAGAATCGCGTCTGTAAGCCCCTGCGGATTCTGCTGTATTGTCGCCCAGAATTTTTCTATCAGACCGGCAAGACGTTCATCAAGACCGGCGTTACCGGTTTCCGGTAGCCATTCATCACTGAAAGGCAGCCGTTCCCGTGACTGATCCTGGCTTTCTGAGGTCGGTTGCCCATCTGGTTGTGTCAATCCTATGGGTGAGATAACAAGTTCAGCGGTTCCGTCAGCGACCACAGGTCCATTCTGCAACTGAAATACACGCTCAGCATTGGGCGCCAGAAAATTCTGCGCGGTGAGATAGAAAAAAAATAACAGGCTGCTGATGATGTACAGGCGCAGCGGTGGCAGATATGCAGCACGCCGCCCGGCAAAATAGGCCTGGGTCAGGAAACCAGGTTTGAAGAATAGCGCGTACAGCGTTTTCGCGGTGCGAGAGTTGACACTGAAAACGGCTTCCAGGCTTTCTGCAATCAGAGGTACCAATAACGGAGGCGGGTTATGGCAGCTCTGGCCACACTGATAACAATAAGGCCCGGCCAGTGGCGTATGGCAGTTGCTGCAGTACGCCGGCCGGGACTGGATTTCATTGTCAGTGACGTCGGACATGGAACGGTCTTGGTCTGATTACTCTGCTCAGAAGTCTGTCAGATGTATTCAGGGAAACCAAGACTGTTCGCACCGGCAGCCGGTAATCGTCGCCACTTTGCAGTCCACTGTCAGGCGACAAATTTCTCCAGGTGATGGTCCATGTTGCCAAACTGACTGTCGATCACCATCAAACGCTTGAAATAGTGGGCAATGCGCAGTTCTTCGGTCATGCCCATACCACCGTGGAGCTGCACGGCGTTCTGGCCAACAAACCGGGAAGCCTTACCAATCAGATATTTCAGCGCATGAATGGTGCGCTGGGCATCTGCACTGTTCTGGGACTCCAGCATCGTGGCTTTCATCGTCAGTGATTTTGACAGCGAATATTCCATGAACATTTCTGTCATACGGTGCTTGAGTACCTGGAACTCGCTGAGTGGGTGATCGAACTGCTCACGCTGTTTGGTGTAAGCAATGGTGTCTTTGTACAACACCTCCATAGCACCTACGGCCTCTGCTGCCAGCGCCAGTATGGTTCTGTTGGCGATTTTGTTCAGTACCGTATAGCCCTGGTCCAGCTGACCCAGCAACTGATCACCACTCACCCGTACATCGGCAAAGGTTATCTCCGATGCCCGCAGTCCATCAACTGTCGGGTAGTCTGTTCTGCTGATGCCATTACTGGCAGCGTCAACGATGAACAGGCTGATGCCTTCCTTTGAATCCGATGCACCAGAGGTTCTCGTACTGACGATGATCTGATCAGCGCTGGCTGCATGGAGTACCACTGACTTGGTGCCATTAATGATGAAATCGTCACCTTCAGCGGTTGCCGTAGTTTCGATGTTCTCCAGATCGTGGTGTGCCTGTAGTTCTGCATAAGCCACCGTACCCAGCAGGGTACCGTCAATGATGCCTGGTATCAGTTGCTCTTTCTGGGCGCTGGAGCCGAATTCTGAAATGGCTGAACCGAACATTACGACGGTAGACAGGAAAGGTTCGACCACGAGCCCTTTGCCAAACTCCTCCATCATCACCATAGTGTCCACGGCTGAGCCACCGAAACCACCATCGGCTTCGCTGAAAGCCATGCCCAGCCAGCCAAGATCTGCGAATTGCTGCCAGTTAGTTGCCGAGTAGCCCGTATCGGATTTCGTCAGCTTGTTGCGCTGGCTGATGTCGTAATTGTCTTCAATATATTTCTGCAGACTGTCCCGCAGCAGGTTCTGTTCTTCTGTGTATGAAAGATCCATTGAGTGCTCCTGTTATCCCAGTCCGAGTACGTTTTTTGCAATGACGTCCTTCTGGACTTCACTGGCACCACCATAAATGGTCGTAGCCCGCGCGCCGAGATAGGCGCTGGTTGCTCCTTTTGCAAAGCTGTGGCCGACGGGATTGCCCCAGGCCGCACCATAGACACCAGCCGCTTCAAGGTTCAGCTCGGATATGCGTTGCTGAATCTCAGTACCTTTCAGTTTCATGATGGAGGATTCCGGGCCCGGGTCCCCACCTGCAGAAACCTGCGCAAGGGTTCGCAACTCCGTAAACTCCAGCGCCAGTAATTCAGCTTCAAGCGCGCCGACTTTGTTTCGAAAGGCCGGGACATCCATCAGCGTACCCTGACCGACTTTGACTGAACGGGCGTTGTCCTTGGCTTTCTCCAGTGCCAGTACAGAGTTCTGAATTCCGGCAAGGCCGGTTCTCTCATGGACCAGCAAACCCTTGGCATAGGTCCAGCCCTTGCCTTCCTCGCCGATGCGGTTCTCAACCGGGACTTTGACATCGGTAATATAGACCTCGTTGACCGTGTGACTGCCGCCGAGCGTGATAATGGGTTTTACCTCTATGCCGGGGTCATCCATGGGAATCAGCAGGAAAGTAATGCCTTCCTGTTTCACGCCGGTGCTGGAAGTCCGGGTCAGGCAGAACATCCAGTGTGCAATATGGGCCAGGGTGGTCCAGATCTTCTGACCGTTCACGACATAGTGAGTACCATCCGCTGACAGTTCAGCTCTGGTTTTGAGGTTGGCCAGGTCGGAGCCGGCACCCGGTTCTGAGTATCCCTGGCACCAGTTGACGCTGCCATCGCGGATACCCGGAAGGAACCGGTCCTGCTGCTCTTTAGTGCCATAGTTCATGAGAATCGGCGCGAGCATCCCGACACCAAAGGGTAGCTGAGGTGGTGTGGAGTGACGCGCCATTTCCATGTCGAAAATGTAGCGCTGGGTGGGCGTAAATTCTGGCCCGCCAAAAGCTGGTGGCCATTTGGCTACGTCCCACCCGCCTTTTTCCCGCAGAGCCTGAAACCACTCGCCGCGTTTGGTCCATAAGTCCATGCCTTTGGGTAAATTGTCTTTGATGAAGTCCTGCACTTCCTTCTGAAAAGCCAGATCTTCCTGACTGAATTCGATATCCACTCGTTTATCTCCACTGGTCGGGGCTGATATTTCACCGGGTAATCCCGGTTCAGTCGGTCATCCTACGGTCGGGCAGAGCTGCTTTCAAGAAATGTGAGGTCTTCGTACATGCTTTGATGCGGTTACCTCAGTGAAATGAATGGGCGGTGAGACCGGAGCGGAAAGTCGGGGGGTCCGGTGCAGATGAAACAGACCTGCTGCCAGTTCAGGCAGAGCTGGCAAGTTTTTCCATGAAACGGGCGGTAAAGTTATCGGCCGGAAAGAAGCTTTCAGTGCGCAACTCCTGCAGGGTTACATCCTGCGGAGTGCCAAAGGTTGAGATCATGGTGAAAAAATTCAGCTTCAGCTCGTCCTTCACCAGTCGCAGTTCCAGGTACGGACTGTCTGGTTTGGGTGGAATGTTTGCCGGGCTCAGACCTGGCATCATCTTGTCGAGCGCTTCGAGCAAGTCCCGGCAAACGACATTTCTGGGATTGTCGCTGAGCTCGCGGCTGATCTGGCGCTGAAAATACCAGCCAATCTGCGCCTGGTTAGCAATCCAGGGCCACAGTCCCCTGGGGTGGATGCTGAGCTTCATAATATTAGGCGTCTGATCTGTACCGGTGTCTTGCCAGACTGTTTCCAGATCAACAAAAACACCCATTAGTTTCAACATTGCCTGGTTGGACAACACCAGGTTCCAGTTCCGATCTACGACGACTGCAGGGTAGGGCTCATGGTGTTGCAGCATCATGGTCAGGGCCTGCTTGGCGGGTTCCAGGTCTGCGCGATCAATGCCAAGTTCAGTAAAAATGCTGGCGAAACCTGCCGCGTTCAGCAGGATGTTCTGCTCCCGCAGTGGCAGATCAAGACATCCGGACAGTAACAGGACCATTTCACGGCTTGGGGCTGATCGCCCTGACTCCAGAAAACTCAGGTGACGTTGAGAGACTCCGGCGTCCAGTGCAAGAGACCACTGACTTTGCTTTCTGGCTTTACGCCAGCTGCGAAGCAGATCGGAAAAATCTGCCTGGCCTGAGGCGACTGAGTTCATGGTTGCTCCTGAACTTGGTTGATGGATCAGAGGGTTGAGTCTGGTCAGGCACCTGAGTCAGAACTATTACCTGTCGGGTAATAATGAGGCACGGCTATGATGATCAGTCGGTTTTCAGTGGCAGGCAACCCGATCTGATTTTTCGCTGCTTCAGACTTTCACACCAGTCACGGGCGGCGCTGAAATTCTCGAAGGCTCCTGCCTGTATCCGGTAGAGTTCCCGGCCATTGAACCGTGAAACTTCGATGTATGGGCTCAGGTTGTTGAAAAGATCATTGTGTTCGCGCTTGAGTCCCTGCCAGAAGGCCTCTGCGCGCTGCCTGTCGCTCAGGGCCGCGAGCTGAACACGGTAGTTCCAGGTTTCTGGTTCGTCGGGCACCGTTGGAAGCCGGGTCTCGTTGGGAAGCCTGAAGTTCCAGTTCCGCGACCAGGGGGTCAGGGGATCCACCTGCTGACGTGAGACCACGCGGCTTTCGTTCATTTCCGCCATTTTATCGTTGGCGCGTTCAAAGCCGGCAGCAGCAGCCTGTCGCAGCCAGCGCAGTGCTTCGTTGCGGTTCTGGTCAGTACCGAGTCCATCGGCGTACATTACGCCAAGGTTGTACTGAGCAGGGGCGTAACCCTGCTCTGCGGCAGCCTGATACCAGCGGAAGGATGCTGTGAGGTCCTGCTGAGTGCCTTCACCATACTTGTACATGAGTGCCAGTACGGTCTGGGCCCTGGCGTCTCCCGCATTCGACAGCTCGGTGAACTGGGTGAAGGCCACCGGATAGTTTTTATTCCGGTAGGCCTCCGCCGCCTCGTCAAATCCAGCGCTGGCAGCCCCCGGGAAGAGAGCAAGGAGAGCTATGACAGAAATCAGCTTGTACACCGCTTTCATCCCCTGTTTACATACAGAAATTGTTCAGACTGCCGCTGGTTACTGTAATCTGGTCGGTTTTTCATTTCCACGTTTGTAGTTGCCGGTTACTCTGGCCATCACCCGTTGTTGATCATCCGGGCCAAGACTGTCCATCTGCCGCAGAAATTTGCGGGCGTTGTCTTTGCTCAGATCGGTGACCGGGCGACCATGATGGTAGATAGTCACACGACCGTTTTTGTAAGCTTGATAATGAAATGACGGGTCCATGGGTTGAATCAGGTGATCGGCGCTGTGGCAGTTTAGCAGCATTCACCGGGCATGCCTGCAGTGTTGAAGCAGCTTTCATCGGGTTCACGCTGCCGAACAGGGGCATAATGGTAAATGCATCATTAAATGTTCCCGGGATGAACCTTGCTGGTCGGTTGGCGAACATAAATCCGGACAGTGATACAGACAGGTAAGACCTTTATCATGATCAGAAATAAAGCGGGTACTGCAGCAGACCGGGGACAGAGAGACCAGCAGGAGGTGATACTGCTCGAACGGGTGGCGACCAGAGATAAGCATGCCTTTGAGCAGCTCTATGTTCGCTATCACCCGCAGCTCTCGCGCTATCTGGGCCGCCTGATGCGCAGACCCGATATGGTCGAAGAGGCCGTCAATGACACAATGCTGGTGGTCTGGGAGAAGGCTGGAACCTTCGAGGGCCGCTCTAAGGTTTCTACCTGGATTACCGGTATTGCCTATCTTAAGGGCATCAAGATGCTCGATAAGTTGCGTTTGATGCCGGAACAGAATGCCCTGGATATCGATGAACAGGCAGGCCTGGAGGAATCCACTAATCTGATCTCCCGCCTCGGACTTGAGGAATGGATTGCCAGCGGTCTCGACAGTATCTCTGCCGATCAGCGGTCAGTCATTGAACTGACCTATTTCAGTGGCTTCTCCTATCAGGAAATTGCAGAAGTCATGGATTGTCCGGTGAATACTGTGAAAACCCGCATGTTTCATGCCCGCCGGCGCTTGCAGCGTTTGTTGCCAGCCCTCTCAGACAGCCGGTTGGCCGTAGCGGCCGACCTGAACGATGGCGTTGAAGTGGAGCAGTAGACTAAGATGAAAAGCATTATGACTCATTCATCCGCTCATTCTCAGCAACACGAAGAGATTCTTCTGCTGCTGCCCTGGTACCTGAACGACACACTGACCGGCAATGAGCGCACAACGGTCGTTGAACATCTCAAAACCTGTGTCGAATGTCAGCGCAGCCGCGATGAAATGCAGGCGATGCAGTTACTGGTGAGCTCGACGGAAACCGAGACAAATGAAGATTACTGGCCGTCGTTCCGCAAACTCATGAACCGGATCGAGCAGCAGCCATCCCTGCAGGCCGGCCAGTCTTCACTCAGTACAGCGAACCCTGCAGTGGCCCGTATCCGGCCCTACTGGGTGCCCGTCAGTCTTGCTGCCAGTGTGATCTTTGCACTCTTGCTGCTGCCCCTGAGTCAGACTGACAGCCCGGTTGGTGTAGTGCCCAAAGGCCAGTTTGCAACCCTGACCCATGATTCAGAGAGCAGTGAAGGCATTGCGCACCGGCTGGAGTTACAGTTCGATCAGCCTCTCTCGGCACAGACTCTGCGGGCCGCATTTATTGAAACCCGGTCCAATATCGTCAGTGGTCCGGATGCAGAGGGCGCCTATCTGGTGGAAGTCGTTATACCGGAAGGGATGTCTGACGCCGAATTCCTGCGCTCTCTCAGAAGCATTGAAGGTGTCCGGAGTGCCGCGTTTGCGCCTTAGCCTTCTGATTCTGCTGGTTTGTCTGACGGGTTGTCAGACTGCGGGATACCGGGATGGTCTCGAAGAGCGCTTGTCCCGGCAGATTGTCTTCACGGTTGATGCTGATATCAAAGCAGCCGGCCTGGCGGGCAGCGTTGGTTCTCAGGATGAAAACACAGACCGGCAGCTCGAGGCACTGATCAACCGTATTATCCGCTCACATCATCTGGTGAAGGTCTCAGAATGGTCTATCGGACCGCTGGGTATTCGCGCAGTGCTGGTTGAAGTGGCAGGTAATGACACCCGTGAGTCAGCCGCGGCCAAACTGGCAGCGGATGAGCGGGTTGAGTCAGTGCAGTTTGTGTCACGCTTTGATCTGCTGAGCTATAACGACCCTTACGTGCATCTTCAGGGTGGTATTCAGGAAGATAACATTGAGAGCGTTCATGAAATTGCGACCGGCAAGAATGTCATCGTCGGCATTCTGGATACCGGTATTGACCGGACGCACCCGGAACTCGCAGACAAGATAGTCTTCGCCAGAAACTTTGTCGCCCATGATCCGGGCCGGTTTGACTTCGATGATCATGGCACAGCTGTCGCTGGTGTGATTGCATCTTCTGCCAATAATCATCTGGGTATTGTTGGCGTAGCACCAGATGTGAGTCTGATGGCCTTCAAAGCCTGCTGGCAGGATCCAGCCAGCCGCCGCGCAGCTTGTGACAGTGCCTCCATCGTCAAGGCGATGGTGGCGGTTCTGGAACAGCAGCCTCACATCCTCAATCTCAGCATCGCTGGTCCGCCTGATCCTCTGATCCGCAGGTTGATCGAGCGGGCAGTCAGGCAGGGTATGATTGTTGTGGCAGCGGTTGATGAGCAGAAACCGGCCCAGACCTTTCCTGCCTCGATGCCGGAAGTAATTGGCGTTGGTAACAGCCAGACTGCGGGTCCCTTGCCGCCAGGTAGTGTTATTGCACCCGGAGTGGATGTGCTCACAACTGCACCCGGGGCCACCTATGTCTTCAAATCCGGTAGTTCTATTTCAACGGCGTTTGTTTCAGGTGCTGCCGCGCTCCTGAAGGAGCGGATGCCAGCTTTGTCTGTGGACGAGTTCAGAGCGCAGCTGGCAGCGGGTTCAGGCTACAGTCTGCACGCCTCACCAGTACTGGATATCTGCCAGCTGATTGCCTGGAAGCACGATGGGAACCCTTGCCTGTCAGCTGTGGTTATCGCGACAGACAAGGACAAGTACCGGATCAACGCGCCAGATCAGCGCGGCGATGGTGTCAGAGGTACTGGTTACCCAGTTTACTGAGGGTCGCGAAGAATTCGTCGCGGGTTTCTGAAAGAATTTCCGCAACAGGTTTTACCGATTCGATCCTGCCGCTGACCTGTCCGGACAGGGGAATAGCGCCTTCCATATCTCCGCCGAAATACAAAGATCTGGCGTCGCCGAACTGCCCCATAATGTTCTCGTCGGTTTTCAGTTCCAGAGCAGTTGTCCGTTCGGTTCGCAACGCCCGAAGTGCAGGCGAATGAAACCGGTTGAGAAACACCGTGTCCGTTTCCCTGGCATCAACGATGGCCTGTTTCCAGTTCTGGTGCACTGGTGACTCTGCGGCTGAAACCATACGTGTTCCCATCTGGATGCCCTCTGCGCCAAGAGCAAAAGCTGCTGCCATAGTGGCGCCGTCAGTGAAACCACCGGCCGCAATGATGGGTACCTTAACCTTTGAGCGAACCAGTGGCAGCAGGACCATGGTGGCAACATCACGTGGGTTTTTGAATCCGCCACCTTCACTGCCTTCGACTATCAGGCCATCGACGCCTGCTTCAACGGCTTTGATGGCAGCGCTAAGGGTCGGTACGACGTGAAACACTGTCAAACCAGCAGCCTTCAGGTCGGCTGTGTATTTGGTTGGGCTGCCCGCGGAGGTGGTGACAAACTTAACACCCTGATCTATCACGAATTGTGCGATGTTGGGATCACGCACAAACGCCTGAGCGATATTGACGCCAAATGGCTTATCCGTCAGGTCTTTCATTTTGCGGATTTCTTCCTTGACGACATCCAGTTCGCCGGATGAGGTTTCGATGATGCCCATACCGCCGGCGTTGGATACGGCGGACGCCAGTTGTGAACGGGCGATCCAGCCCATAGGTGCCTGCACGATTGGCAGTTCAACACCCAGCATTTCAGTGACGCGATTGGAAAATTTCATGAATCTCACCTGTCTGATTGAATTCTGGATAGTTTCTGATAGCGGTAATTGATATTCGACTCGAAGTGTTTTTCCTCAAGGACTTCCCATTCAGCCGGTTCCGGTATCGGAAAGAAAATGTCACCTTCAGCATCAGTATCAATGGTCGTCAGGTGCAACAGCAACTCCCCCTGAAGCTGCTGGAATGCCTGTGCGTATATCTCTCCGCCACCTGCGATAAAAATGTCAGCTCCCAGCGATTTTGCCAGGGTGATGCCCTGCTGCAGAGAGGTAGCGGTCAGGCAACCCTCTTTTTTCAGGTCTGCCTGCCTGCTGATCACAATAGTCGTTCTGCCCGGCAGCGGACGGCCGATGGACTCAAAGGTTTTCCTGCCCATAATCAGCGTTCCGCCCATCGTGATATCACGGAACAAACGTTGCTCGCCTTTCACCTGCCAGGGAATGTCCGGACCGTTACCGATAACATGATTACGGGCTCTGGCCGCGATAATCGCAATTTTCAAACTACATCTGCTCCACGGTTTCGATGCCCAGCAGGTCAAGCCCGTTTGAGAGCACCCGGGCTGTCAGGCTGGCCAGCAACAGACGGCTGGCACGGATGTCTGGTTCTGCTTTCAGTACCGGGCATTGTTCGTAAAAACTCATAAAGAGTCCTGCCAGCTCAAACAGGTAGTTACACAACAGGTTAGCCTGAAAGTCTTCAGTGACACTGACCAGGGTTTCACTGAACTGCAGCAGTTTGACCGCCAGCTGCGATTCTATCTCTTCCTGCAGGATTACCTTGCCTGTCAGGTCTTCCGGATCAATACCGGAGCGGGAGAAAATGCTGCGTATTCTGGTATAGGCGTACTGCAGGTAAGGGGCTGTGTTGCCTTCGAATGCGAGCATCGTGTCCCAGTCGAAGACATAGTCCGTGGTCCGGTTCTTTGATAACTCCGCATACTTCACCGCACCCACGCCAACGACCCGGGCAATATCCCGTCTCTGGGCTTCATCCAGTGCCGGATTCTTCTCGCTGACAAGAGCGAAGGCGCGCTCGGTGGCCTCGCTGACAACGTCAGCCAGTTTTACATCAGCGCCGTCGCGGGTTTTGAACGGTTTGCCGTCTTCTTTAAGGATGACGCCAAAAGGAAGATGCCTGAAATCCTGCGACGTCTGCAGATAGCCTGCGGCCCTGCCAATCGCAAATAACTGCGACAGGTGGAGTTTTTGCCGGGCATCGACGAAATAGTAGGCAGCATCAGCCTTAAGATTGGTCGCGCGATATCTCAGTGCCGCGATATCAGATGCGAGATAGGGATAGCCCTGGTCAGATTTCTGCACAATGGCTGGCAAGGGTTTGTCGTCCTTGCCTCTGAACTCATCCAGGAACACGCACTTTGCCCCATCTGACTCGGTAATAAGTCCTTTCCCTGTGAGCTCGGCAACCACCACCGGCAGGTCATCGTTGTAGGAGCTTTCAGCTTTGATGTCATCCCGGGTCAGGGTGATGTTGAGTGCCTCGTAAACTGCCTGGCAATGATTGACTGACTCAGTAATAAACTGTTGCCAGAGAGTCCTGCAACGTTCGTCGCCAGACTGCAGACGCACGACGTACTGGCGAGCCTTGGCGGCAAAGGCTTCATCTGACTTAAACAGACTGCTGGCCTGCATATAGAATTTTTCCAGATCACTGAGGGCGGTGCTCAGCGTCTCGCCAGCCTGGTCCAGCTGATCCATATAGGCCAGCAGACTCCCGAACTGTGCACCCCAGTCGCCGACGTGGTTGGCTCGAATCACTTCGTGCCCCTGAAATGTCAGTATGCGTGCGGCAGCATCACCAATAGAGGTGCTGCGCAGGTGCCCGATATGCATTTCCTTAGCAAGATTGGGTGCTGAGTAATCCAGAACGATTTTACGGGAGAGGCCCGTTTCATATCCCAGTTTTGGGTCTGCCTGCATGGAAGCCAGGCGGCTAGCCAGAAACTCACCAGCCAGATGAATATTGATAAAACCGGGGCCAGCGATCTCCAGTTTCTCTGCTTCTGGCAATTGCAGATGACCGACGACCTGTTCCGCCAGTTCTCTGGGTTTTAATCCCGCCTTCTTGGCTGCCCCCATGATCCCGTTGGCCTGATCGTGGCCAAATTCCGGTCGCTGTGACTGTTTGATGACTGGCGGCTGAGCGCCGACACCGGCCAGTTCAAATGCTGCGCTGAACGCAGCTTCGATATGTGACTTCAGGTTCATAACTTATTCGCAAGTTGTCTGTACACCGGTCAACCGACCGGGGCGGAGGAAAACCGCGTATGTTAGCGGTTTCAATCGACACGTTCCACAAGCGTCAGCGTCTGCTGAAGCCGTGGAATGCGCTTGTCAGGGATGGTATCGGTTCCGGTAAGCCAGTAGCATGCGATCTACAGACATTGATAATCAGGAGGAACTGCCGTGCGTAATACCGGATTTCATCATGTGGCATTTGCCTGCAGGGATCTGCATGAGACTGTGCACTTCTATCAGGATCTGCTGGGATTTCCACTCATTCACACTGAAATGCAGGGCTCCAGTGAAGGCTATATGAAACATATCTTCTTCGATCTCGGAGATGGTTCCAGTATGGCGTTTTTCTACCTGAAGGGGGTCGGTGAACCGCAGGAACTCAAGACTGATATTTCCACCGGACTGGGTTTGCCAGTCTGGGTCAACCACGTGGCGTTCGCGGCAGACCAGGCTCGCTATGATCAGGTTAAAGCCACCATGTCAGAGGCGGGCATGGTGCCGGTAATGGAGGTGGATCACGACTGGTGTCACTCAGTTTATTATGGTGACCCGAACGGTATTCTGGTGGAGTTCTGCATGGATACGCCAGGTATTCAGCCGGATAACCAGAAAGCGACAGAACTGCTGGATGCAAACCCGGCCTGACGGCTCAGGTCCTGCAGCGCCGGGCTGGCACTTTTGCTGCCGATGACGGTCATGGATTGCTATGCCAGCGGTAACAAGGCGTTGATTTTATTCAGCAGCGCATCAGTGGTGAAAGGCTTGCGCAGAAAGGGAAAGCCACTGCCGGCGATAAACTGATTGTGTCTGGCTTCGGTGCTGTAGCCGCTGGTGAACAGAATGTGTGTATCTGGCGCTACATCCAGAATTCTGCGCATCACTTCCTGTCCACCCATGACTGGCAGGACAATGTCGAGAATGACCAGGTCGATGGCATCTGCCTGCCGGAGAAAAATCTCCAGACCCAGCTGGCCATCAGCGGCCTCAATGACCTGATAGCCCAGTCCACGCAATACCAGCCGCGCCAGATCCCTGACATAGTTACTGTCCTCAATAATCAGGACGGTGCCTCTGGTATCAGGTTCAGGCTGATAAGTCAGGTTGCTGGCTCTGTTGACCTGAAGCTGCCGGCTGAGGGGCTCGCAGGGTAAGGTCAGGCGCCAGCCCCGGTTGGTGCTGCTGGCTGCCAGTGTGCCGTTCAGCAAAGAAGCAAGTTCTTCAGCCAGGGAAAGCAGCGACCGGATTTGTTTCTCAGGATTATCGTTGTCGCTCTGCTCATTTGGTTCTGTCGTCATGATCAGCAGTATTTCAGCGCTACCCGCGGCTCCGGCCACTGTTGTCTTCGTTTCAGTGGTCAGGCGGATGACAGACCCGGCCGGTAGATGTTCTTTACAGGCAAGGGCCAGCAGCAGAATCAACAAGTCGGCTGTCGGCGAGTAGCCGGTTATCCAGGCAGGATCTGTTGACGTATAGCAGCGCAGACTTACGGCATCAGGCACCAGGGCTTCCAGCACCGGACGCAGTGAAGAAATGCGTTCATTCAGATCAAATGCCTGGCCAGCATCATGGTCACCGCGCAGGAACTCAGCCTGATTGGTTGCCAACTGGCTGATCATCCGACTCAGCGTATGGATCTTCTCCTGGAGTCCGGTTTGCGTGGCTGTCTGGCGCTGAGCCTCTTGGGGCAGCCCGGTGATTTCGCTGATGCGGCGGGTCACATGATCCGTGATGAGCGCGCCGGCCTCAGCGAAAGTCCGCGCCAGCGCCATTTGCGAAGTTGCCCTCAGGTGTCTGGCTAATTCAGCATCTTCGCGAACCCGGGTTACTTTCTCACTCAGATCACTGATCAGCAATATAAGATCTGTATGCTGAATGTTGTCGCTGCGGGCTTCCAGTATCGATACTGGTGTGCCCTGCGCCGGGCCCAGGGCAATTTCATACAGGGGTGAATTCAGCTGCTCGTCACTGAGTCCCAGTTTGTTAGCTTTTGCCGTCGTCATTGGCTGGAACAACGTATTCAGCGATAAGCCCCTTAACTGACTTTCTTCCAGACCGGTGAGTCTGGTGACAGCAAGGTTGCCGGATGAGATCACGTTGAGTTCATCGGTCACCAGCAGCCCCAGCGGAGTAGCTTCTGAGAGGTCATTGTAGCGGGCCTGCAGTTGTGTCAGCGCGCGCTCCAGGGCTGCTTGCTCCTCTCTGCTTGCGAGGATCAGCTGGTAACGCTGCTCACCGCTGGAATGAGATTCATTGATTGCCAGAACCAGGAAGTGGAACGTCTCACCCAACGGATTTCTTAAGCTGACGAAGGGCTCCAGGACTGCCATTTGCCGGTCGGCGAGTGGCAGTACAATATTCTCCAGTCTGGACACAGAAGCTGAGTCAAGGCAGGTATGCAAATCAGGGGCACGTTGCCCGGAAATCTGAGTGTTGGTCAGCGCCGGAAAATTCGGGCTCATCTGAATAACGTCAAGCTGATCATTGACCAGGACATTGCCGATCTTCAGATGATGCATCATCTCGGTAAGATTACTCAGGCTGGCAGCCAGATCAGCTCTGGTAGCTGCATGCAGATGCTTTTCCCGGAACAGTTCCCGGGTCAGCTGCAAGCGGGCCTCGGTGGATTCCGCCAATGCCTTGTTAGCCGCCAGAAATCTACCATGCCGCTGCAAACGCCGGAGACGGTCAACAGTGGCCGTGTAGGTTGATGGAAATCCGAGCCGGTACTCGGCCGATCTGGGGGTTACCCGGGCCGCAAGTGTCATGACCTGTTGCCCCCAAAGACTGACGATCATGCCTTGCAGGAGGTGAAGAAACTCACCGGACTCGTCCAGATGAGGTGGAATGTTGGCGAATATCCGCAAGTCGCCCTTGCCGTGGCGCTGACATTCAAAATAACAGGGAGTCATTTTTGCCAGTAAACCCTGACTACCAAACACATAGTGATAGGTACCACCGACATCGTAGAGGTTGGTTGCCAGTTGCTGCATTACTGCCAGATCTCTGTGGCGCCAGGCGTGGCGACCGGCTTCAGCAAAATCTTCAGGTTTCCAGTACAGGGACAGATTACTCAGAGCCGTGCTGAATTGCGGCCAGGTGATAAATTCATGCCGGTTCTGAACTTTGTTCAGGGTGAGTCCGGTGGTGCGCAGTATGCTGGCCTTATCGATTCTCTCTTTCTCGCAATACGCGAGCAGCCAGGCCAGAAATCTGGTGCTGGTATTGGCGACTGTAGGGATGCCTTCTTCCATGAGGTTTCCGTCAGGATCTTCCGGGTGGGGTCCTGTACCCGTTGAGGTGCACTGAACCTGCCGTCATAGTGTCGGCGGCGAGGAGGCAGGTCAAGCTTCCGTCTTACCTGCCTGATTGTTGATTTCGCTGCTGGCGATCATGTAGCGGCGTTCGCAAGCTGCCAGCAACGCCGGATAGTCCTGACTTTTCAGCGCAGATTCACCCTCGGCAGTCAGCCGGTAGATGCCGCGGGAGACTGCTTCAAACCATCCGTAGTGATTGTCCCGCAACAGACGTGCTATCTGCTTATCGCAACCCAGGCGGTGAAGTTCCCGGGTCGCCACAGGACCGCGCTGATGCAGGCACCAGGCGGCATAGACTGCCCGTTCTCTGTACGCGGTCATCAGGGTCTGACCGCTACTGCCGCCAATGTTGTAATTTCCGCTTCTGCCAGCGAGTTCCTGGCGAAGTTTCCGGCCCCGTTTCCCTGTGGCTGGCTGCACCGGTTGTGGTTCCAGCCAGCACTTAACGCTCGGCTCTGGTCCTTTCAGATTGACCAGAATCAATCCCAGCGCCAGCTTCCTGAGTAGTCTGAGGGTCGTGCGCCAGCGCTTGCTGCGTTTGTTGCCGGTTTCCGGCACGGCGAGGTAAACCAGTGGGCTGATTTGCTGCCGGTCCAGAGCTTGAAGAAGCAGGGTCAGATTCAGCGATCGCTTCAGTTCAATAATTAGAATCTCATCTCCCCGGCAGGCAACCAGATCACAGTGGTTTACCTCGGCGTGAAGCTCATAACCGAGACCCTCAAAATACATCTTCAGAGGTTCATAGAGATCGGCTTCCTGCATGTTTTATAACTGCATGGTTAATAAGTGCATGGCTTATAACTGCTGACTGATCAGCTTCTGGTGGAATCCCTGAAAGCCGGAATTGCTCATGATGACCAGCTGAACGGGTTCACCTTCAGCTGATTCTGCTTTGAGTTCCTGAACCTTGCTGACCGTCGTTGCGAGAAGCGCCTCAATGTTGTCGCTGATACTGAAGCGCTGTGAATCTTGCAGGTGGCTGGCCATATCCCACTGTATGTTCTGTGGCCGGAACCAGATCACCTGATCCGCGGCCACCGTCGCGTCCGCAAGGGTTTCTGCATGAGTTCCCTTGCGCATGGTGTGTGACCCCGGTTCAATAATAGCGAGGATCTTTGCGTTACCTGCTTTTTGCCGAAGACCATCCAGCGTGGTTCTGATGGCGGTCGGATGGTGCGCGAAATCATCGTAAATCGTTACTGTTGAAGACTGGTAGATCACTTCCATGCGCCGCTTCACGCCCTGAAATGAACAAAGGGCTTGCGCTCCCTGTGCCAGGGTTACGCCCGTATGTCTTGCCGCTGCAAGGGCAGACAGCGCATTACGGACATTATGTTCACCACTCAGAGACCACTGAACACTGGCGACTTTTGTACCATTGAGGAAAACCTGAAATTGCGATCCGTCGGGGCTCGTGAGTCTCGCTGTCAGTGCTGCAGGTTCCGGCTCGATGCCGGTTGTCAGCGTCTCACTCCAGCATCCTCTGGTCAGTAAGGCCTGCAGATTCTGATCTGCGCTGCTGTGAATAATGAGTCCGGTACCGGGGATCGTTCTGATGAGCAGGTGGAACTGACTGGTAATCGCCTCAAGGTCCGGAAAGATATCAGCATGGTCATATTCGAGGTTATTGAGTACCGCTGTACGTGGATGATAGTGCAGAAACTTGGAACGCCGGTCGAAGTAAGAGGTGTCGTACTCATCAGCTTCGATGACGAAGAACGGCGTCTCACCAAGCCGGGCGGACTGACCAAAATTTGCCGGAACCCCGCCTACCAGATAACCCGGAGCCATACCCGCCTGCTCCAGAATCCAGGCGACCATACTGGTCGTGGTGGTTTTCCCATGGGTGCCTGCGATTGCGATCACCCAGCGGTCCTGGAGCAGATAACGCCCCAGCCATTCGGCACCTGATGTATAGGGAATCCGCTGATTCAGGACGTACTCTACCGCCGGGTTCCCACGGGGCAGATTAGCGTTGCCGATGATAACCAGTTCAGTGTCGGCGGGGATGTTCTCAGCCCGGTAGCCATCGGCGAGGTCAATGCCAGCTGCAGCCAGCTGATCGCTCATAGGGGGGTAGATGTTCTGATCGGAGCCTGTGACCTGATGGCCGGCCGCTTTTGCCAGCAGTGCAATGCTACCCATCAGGGTGCCACAGATACCAAGTATGTGTATGCGCAATTCAGTTTCCTTTTCAGGCTGCCGCTGGCAGAAAAATATATTGTGACATGTAGATCGTCACCAGAGAGAAGGTGAAGCCAGTGAAGATGCCGAGCATCAGGCCCAGATTAAAGGCCCGGTTGACGATAAAACCGAACACGATTAACGACCACACGACGAACACCAGATACAAATGATTGATCAGGGAGCTGATCAACTCGTGCTCGGTGCTGATCTGCAGCAAATCCAGGCTCAGGCGGAATAACTGCGTGAAGATATCCGTGCCGAACAGGGCAATCAGTGCCGGCACGGTCCTTACCGGTACATTCTTGAAAATGGCCAGTGCTGCAAATAACAACAGAGTCAGCATCTGCCTGAACGCCACTACACCGACAATAGTCAGAAATCCCAGTGAAGTGGAGGTGTTACTGATCACCAGTGACAGGACGTTGAGCACACTGGCGGTCACCAGCAGCAACATCAGAATGGATACTCTGGGCGGGATTTGCTCCGGACCCGCGCGAAGCAGATAGAGGTTCCAGAAATATCGGGTGATTTGCAGCATGCCGGCATTATCACTGAAAGCTTCGGGATTGCGCAATTTGTGGCGGCAGTTACCACTATTAAAGGTGCTGGATTGTGCCCTGTGATGTTGCACCTGCGCAGAATTACCTGACTTATGTCAATGCGTGGAAACTCACCCATCTATACTATTCCTGCCGATGTCTGATCCTTGCGACCAGACCATCGGGAAAATTACAAAATCATCAATAAACGAGTTCAAACAATGTCTGAGCATCCTGAATATAATCTGAAGGTCGTACGTCAGTTTGCCGTTATGACTGTGGTTTGGGGTATCGTCGGTATGCTGGTGGGGGTCATCATTGCAGCGCAGTTGACCTGGCCGGCACTGAACATGGATATACCCTATCTCCACTTTGGCAGACTTAGACCCCTACACACGAACGCGGTGATTTTTGCCTTTGGTGGATGTGCCCTGATGGCCACATCTTTTTACATTGTGCAGAGAACCTGCCAGGTCCGGCTGATTTCTGACGGGCTGGCGGCATTTGTGTTCTGGGGATGGCAGCTGGTTATCCTGTCTGCTGCAATCACTCTGCCACTGGGTATTACCACGTCAAAGGAATACGCAGAGCTGGAATGGCCGATTGATATCCTGATCACACTGGTATGGGTTGCGTATGCGATCGTTTTCTTCGGAACGGTCATGAAACGTAAGACCCAGCATATCTACGTCGCCAACTGGTTCTTCTCGGCGTTTATCATTGCGGTAGCCATTCTGCACATCTTCAACAGCCTGGCGATTCCTGTCACGCTGACCAAGTCATATTCTGTTTATGCAGGTACTGTGGATGCCATGGTTCAGTGGTGGTACGGCCATAATGCGGTGGGCTTTTTCCTGACTGCCGGTTTTCTGGGCATGATGTACTACTTTGTACCCAAGCAGGCAGAGCGCCCCGTTTATTCTTACCGGCTGTCAGTCGTTCACTTCTGGGCCCTGATCGCTGTTTATGTCTGGGCAGGTCCTCATCACCTGCACTACACCGCGTTGCCTGACTGGGCGCAGAGCCTCGGTATGGTCATGTCTCTGGTGCTGCTGGCGCCGTCATGGGGCGGCATGATTAACGGTATCATGACCTTGTCCGGTGCCTGGGACAAGCTGCGGACTGACCCGATTCTGAAGTTCCTGATTGTGTCGCTGTCGTTCTACGGTATGTCGACGTTTGAGGGCCCGATGATGTCCATCAAGTCAGTCAACTCACTGTCACATTACACTGACTGGACCATTGGTCACGTACACTCTGGTGCGCTTGGCTGGGTTGCGATGGTGTCTATCGGCGCTATGTATCACCTGATTCCCATTCTCTTCGGTCGCAAGCAGGGTGAGATGTACAGTGAGAAGCTGATCGATATTCATTTCTGGATGTCCACTATAGGTACTGTGCTTTACATCGCCTCTATGTGGGTCAACGGCCTGATGCAGGGCCTGATGTGGAGAGCTGTCAATTCAGACGGGACCCTGACCTACAGTTTTGTTGAGTCTGTGGAAGCCAGTTTCCCCGGCTATGTCGTTCGGTTTATTGGCGGCGCCATCTTCCTTAGCGGCATGTTCATCATGGCTTATAACGTCTGGAAAACCATCCAGGTTTGCAAAGTGGAAGCGGAGGCAGCGAAATGAACGATTTTATCGAAAAGAACATCGGCGTCATGATGCTGCTGATCCTGATCGCAGTCAGCTTTGGCGGCATGGTTGAAATTATCCCGCTGATGACCCAGAAGGTAGTGACCCAGCCCATCGAGGGCCTGAAGCCACTGACACCGCTGCAACTTGCCGGACGCGATGTCTATATCCGTGAAGGTTGCTACGTGTGTCATTCGCAGATGATCCGGCCCCTGCGATCTGAAGTTGAACGCTATGGTCACTACACCGTTGCTGGTGAACTGGTCTATGACCACCCCTTTCAGTTCGGTTCCAAGCGTACTGGTCCTGACCTGGCGCGGGTTGGCGGGCTCTATAGTGACGACTGGCACCGGGCACACCTGTTTGATCCGC
Source organism: Pseudomonadales bacterium (assembly GCA_020443225.1). GTDB lineage: Bacteria > Pseudomonadota > Gammaproteobacteria > Pseudomonadales > Azotimanducaceae > UBA4582. The sequence continues at coordinate 20,210 of JAGRIO010000002.1, read as the reverse complement.
GCTCTGTGGTACCTGAGTCCAATATGCCGGCTTTCTCCTGGTTATTTGACACGCCCGTAGATGCGGAAATTTTGCCCGCAAAACTGAGTGCGCTGCGCACCGTCGGCGTGCCCTATACGGATGAGGATATTGCCAACGCTGCCAAAGGGCTTGATGACAAGACCGAGGCAGATGCGTTGATTGCCTATCTGCAGCAGCTTGGCACCGTTATCAAGGAAAGGAGATAGACATGGATATCAATGATCTGAGAGGCATCTCCACGATTCTTTGCATGCTGGCTTTCGGGGCTGTGGTCTACTGGGCTTACGGACCTTCGAGAAAAGATTATTTTGATAAGGCGGCGCAGCTTCCTTTCGACGAACACGAGGACAAGGTAAATGAGTAGTGCAGTCAGTTGGTTCGTAACCATTGCAACACTTGTTTCGCTGTTGGTTTTCTTTCTGATCCTGCAGCTGAACAAGTCCGTCAGTCGCCCCGGCCAGACAACTGGTCATGACTATGATGGTATTCAGGAATATGACAATCCCCTGCCGGCATGGTGGTACTGGGGTTTCATGTTCACCATCGTCTTCGGTATCGGCTATCTGATTTATTACCCTGGGCTGGGTAATTATAAAGGGGTTTCTGGCTGGACTCAGGTCGGCCAGCTGGAAGCCGATCAGAAAGAGGCTGATGACAAATACGGCCCCATCTTTGCCCAGTACCGTTCAGTACCTGTGGAGGAACTGGCCACTAATCCCGCTGCCCTGAAGATGGGTCACCGGATGTTTATCAATAACTGTTCTGTTTGTCATGGTGCAACCGGTGAAGGCAGTTTTGGTTTTCCCAACCTGACAGACAGTGAATGGTTGTGGGGCAGTGAAGGCGCAACCATTGAAACTACCATTATTGGCGGCCGGAAGGCGGCTATGCCGGCCTGGGAAGGCGTGCTGAACGATTCTCAGATCACTGAGGTGACGGAATATGTGTTGTCCATGTCAGCCCGGCCTGATGTCGATCAGGCGTTGGCAGACAAAGGTCAGCAGCATTTCATGACCTTCTGTGCGGCTTGTCATGGACCGGAGGGTAAAGGGCAAACCATGTTCGGTGCACCTGACCTGACGAATGATATCTGGCTCTATGGCAATTCCAGAAGCCGGATTGAGTATGCCATCAAGAAAGGACGTAATGGTGAAATGCCTGCCTTCGCTAACAAGTTGGGCGAAGACAAGGTACACATTCTGGCGGCTTATGTGAAAAGCCTCAGTCAATAGTCAGCGATATTAGAAGTGAACTACCCTGATGAACGAAAAAATCGCGACCGACAAACTGGAAGAAGACGTAGACTCTACAGTCTTTAATCTCTACGAAAAGCGGGAGAAGATATTTACCCGCAAGATGGAGGGCTTCTTCCAGAATGTCCGCCTGTATACAGGCTGGCCTCTGCTGTTTGGATATTTTCTGTCTCCATGGCTGATGATAGATGGGCGGCAGGCTATTCTTTTTGATCTTCCGGCGAGGAAGTTTCATATCTACTGGCTGACCTTCTGGCCTCAGGACTTTGTGTTTCTTGCCTGGGCGCTGATGATCGCAGCTTTTTCCCTGTTCTTTATCACCACGTTGCTGGGCCGCGTCTGGTGCGGATATACCTGTCCGCAAACAGTCTGGACCGCAATCTTTATGTGGGCTGAACAGGTTGCTGAAGGGGACCGGAATGCCCGTATCAAGCTGGACCAGGCCCCGTGGAGTGCCGAGAAGGTTTTCCGGCGGTTGCTGAAGCATGGTATGTGGGTGGGATTTGCGGCCCTCACGGGTATTACCTTTATCGGTTACTTCTATGGCATCCGTGATCTGATCGTGGATGCCTGGAATCTGCAGTTGCCTACAGTTGCCATTTTCTGGTCCTGCTTTTTTACCGGTGCGACCTATGTTAACGCCGGCTGGATGCGGGAGCAGGTTTGTCTTTATATGTGCCCCTACGCCAGATTTCAGTCAGCGATGTTCGATAAGGATACGCTGATCGTGTCCTATGATGCAGCCCGGGGCGAAGCCAGGGGACCGAGAAAGCGCAGCGCTGATCCGGCGGATCTGGGTCTTGGTGACTGTATCGACTGCACCCTGTGCGTGCAGGTATGTCCAACCGGTATCGATATTCGTGATGGCTTGCAGTATGAGTGTATCAACTGCGCTCACTGCGTCGATGCCTGTGACTCAATTATGGAAAAAATGGGTTACGACAAGGGCCTTATTTCCTATACCACCGAGAATAAACTTGCCGGTAAAGGCTGGACCTGGAAGCGGGTCAAGGTCGTGGGTTACTTCTGCGCCATTGTTGCCATGATTACGCTGTTCTCTTACACCATGTTTACCAGGATTCCACTGGAACTGGATGTGATTCGTATGCGCGGGCAGCTGTTTCAGGAGGTCGAGGGTGGCAGAATTCAGAACACCTATACGGTGAAAATTCTGAATATGGACCTTCAGGACCATGTTTATTCATTATCTGTTGAAGGCTTGCCTGACCCGGTCCTGATTCCTGACGAGAACATCAGTGTCGCGGCAGGTGAGATCGGTGAAATATCGGCCAATGTTATCGTCGACCCCGATCGGCTGAATGACGTCAATACTGACATTGTCTTTGTCGTCCGGACTCAGGACGGGCAGTATTCGGCAGACAGTGACAGCCGCTATCTTGGCCCGATGCCACTGAAGGAGCGTTGAGATGACCACCGAAAGTTTACAACTTGAAAAAGCCGTAATGTCAGACAGCCCCGGTGCAGCTTGGTACCAACAGGTCTGGCCCTGGGTGCTGATATCGATTCCCTTCTCGGCTGTGTTGTTCGGCATGGTGATGATCTACACAGCAACCCTGCACCCGGATGATCTGGTCGTTGATAACTACTATAAGGAAGGTATGGCGATCAATCAGACGATAGCCAGGGATGCGGAAGCAGCGCGCCTGCAGCTGACTGCCAGTTTGCGGACGAATAGCAGCGAAGGCACCCGGTTTTCCATCAGTCATGCCAGAGATTCCGCGGTTGTACTCAACCTGTTCCACGTAACCGACAGCGGTCTCGATCGCGAAGTTGTGCTCTACCCCGAAGATGATCAGGTCTACGGCACTGACGACCCAACAATTGCAACACTGTTGGCGACGCCGGGTATCTGGTATCTGCAGTTAAGTGGTAGCGAATTTGAATGGCGTCTGCGCAGCCGGATTATCACTCCGGTCAGTCAGCTGGAGGTGACCCCCTGATGAGTCAGGTCATACCACTTTCTGACTACAAGGCCAGCCGCGGGCAGGCAATTGCCAGCGGGCTGGCTCACGAGCCAGACCAGGAAGGGCCTGATCAGGCCCGGCGTCTGGCGTTCGAGGACAGTATCTATGCACACGGGAAAACCACGCGCCTGTCAGTACGGGTGCCGGATATTCGCTGTGCTGCCTGCTCTCTGAAGATTGAAAAACAGTTGTCAGCCATGCCGGATGTAGAACGGGTCGCCACCAACCTTTCAGATAAACGGGTAGTAGTTGATTTCAGTCGCGGTTCCGGATTTGGCTTTATCGATGCGATTGAAAAACTTGGTTTTACGGTTCTGCCTGATCGTCTGAATCTTGCGCAGGTGGCGCTTGAACAGGAACGCAAATCCATGCTCGCAAGGCTTGGAGTTGCCGGGATCGGCATGATGCAGGTCATGATGTATGCCCTGACCGGATATCTGGCGGGTGACAGCGGCATTGAACCTGCTTATGAGGCGCTGATGCGCTGGGCCAGTCTCGGTGTTGCAACGCTGGTAGCGTTCTACAGTGCCACACCTTTCCACCTGGGTGCGCTGCGAGACCTTCGGAACCGTAATCTGGGGATGGACGTGCCAGTGTCTCTGGCGATACTGGCTGCCTGGACACTGAGTATGATTCACACGCTGACACAAAGCGGCGAAGTGTATTTTGATTCTGTGTGTATGTTTACCTTCCTGCTGCTGATTGGGCGCTTTATTGAACTTGGCTCACGTGAGAAATATCAGCACAGTCAGAATCTCAATGACAGTCTGTTGCCAACCTCAGCACAGCTGACTTCTGGCGAATACATAGCTATCAGAAGTATTCCCGTGGGTGCCGAGCTACAGGTGCCTGCGGGCCAGAGAATTCCCGCTGATGGCACAATTATCAGCGGAGACAGCAGTGTTGATGAGGCTGCCTTTACCGGTGAGAGTGTGCCGCTGCGTAAACGCGCAGGCATGCAGGTGCTGGCGGGTTCGGTTAACCTTGATCAGCCTCTGGTGATCCGTGCAGATAAAGTCTGGGACGATTATGTGATTACCAGAATCAGTGATCTGTTTCGTGAATCCAGTCTGTACAAACCCGCATTTTCGGTGCTGGCAGACCGTATTGCCCGCTATTTCGTCGCAATCATTCTGCTGATGGCATCGGCCAGTGCCGGCTACTGGTATCTGCAGGGAGATGCAGCCTGGTTCAGCATTGCTTTGTCGGTACTGGTAGTTTCCTGCCCCTGCGCCTTGTCGCTGGCGACCCCGGTCGCCTATACCGTGGCCATCGCCGCACTTCGAAATGCCGGGGTAGTCGTCAGCAATGGTGCCTTTCTGGAACGTCTCAACGATACGAATGCCGTGGTATTTGATAAAACGGGTACGCTGACGACCGGCAAACTGACCGTCAGCGGCGTGAAAATTCTGGATTCCGCTTTCGGCGAGCAGGATGTACTGGAAATTGCTTCTGTTCTGGAGCAGGGCTACGCCCATCCGATTGCGAGAGCCCTCACTACACATTCAGGACGAATTTGTTCCGATCGTCATATGGAACCCGGTGCTGGTGTCAGCGGCGAAGTAGACGGGGTGGTTTTCAGACTGGGAAAAGCAGACTTTGTGTGTGGTATTGCAGAAACGGCACCGGATAAGAACGGAATCTGGATTATGCTCGGCTATCACAGACCGGTGGCGTGGATTCAGTTTGCTGATCAGGTGAGACCTGAGTCCGGTACTGTACTGAATACCCTGCGCAAGGCGGGTTACCGGTTGTCCATGCTCACCGGAGACGGTGCCCATGAGGGGCGCAGAATTGCGGCTGATCTGGGTCTGGATGATGTAACGGCTGGTGTGACACCGGATCAGAAAGTTCAGCAGTTAATTAACCGCCAGGCCTCAGGTGACCGGGTGCTGATGGTGGGTGACGGGATAAATGATGCCGCTGCCATGGGTGTGGCCCAGGCTTCGGTGGCGGTCAGCCCGGTGGATGTATTTGTGCAACAGGCAGCCGATGCAACCCTGCTTACAGATAACCTGCAGACTCTGAATACGCTGCTGGTGTTCTCGCGCAAGGTGAACCGGGTTATTCGCCAGAATATTGGCTGGGCCGTCGCCTATAACATGACGGTGATTCCACTGGCGATTACCGGGCAAATTGTCCCCTGGGTCGCCGCACTTGGTATGTCTGCCAGTTCGCTTCTGGTAGTGGCCAATGCAAACCGGCTTTATAAGGTCGCTGACTAATGGAGGTGATATTTGTACTCATCCCGGTCAGCCTGGCAATCATTTTGATGGCATTGTGGTCTTTTATCTGGTCGGTAAGGAATGATCAGTTTGAAGACCTGGATAAAGAAGCTTACAGAATCCTGTTTGATGATAAGGACCAGGACTCTGAGGAAGTAAAACAAGAACAATCTTGATCAACGATAGGAGAAGGTCATGAATCATTTATTTGGCATTCTGTTCAGTCCGACAGATGAATGGGAAAAGGTCAGGCAGGATTCCAGCAGTGTTGCCGGTCACTACCTCAAGTTCCTGCTCTGGGCTGGTCTTGCGGCACCGGTTGCCTGGTATTACGGATCAACGACCATTGGCTGGCAGTTGGGCGACCGGGTCATCCGGCTGACAAGTGACAGTGCTGCTCAGATAATGGTGTTGTTTTATCTGGCGATTCTGGTCTGTACGGCATTTCTTGGTTATATGATCCACTGGATGTCTGAGACCTATGAGGCGAAGAATTCAACGCTTGGGAAGGGGGTCAGCATTGCGGGTTATACACTGGCGCCACTGTTTGTGTGTGGTCTGATCGGTTTTTACCCAATCCTGTGGCTCGATATTCTGCTTGGATGCGTTGCTGCAGCCTATACGGTATACCTGCTTTATGTTGGCGTGCCGATCGTGATGGAAATTCCAAGTGAGCGGGGGTTCCTGTTTGCGAGCGCCATGGTTGGTGTCGGGCTTGTTATCTGCGCGGCATTGCTGGGTGCAACAGTGATTTTGTGGGAACTGGGTGCAATGCCAGTGTTCACAGACTGAAGATATGTCTTCCGGGTGATTGCGTTCTGCCATCACCCGACTTTTTTAAGGCCCGTCCCCAGTGGGATGGGTTCATGTTAGCTTCCTGCCTGGCTCAGCACATCGGCGTGAGTGACACAACTGATGTCGCTCTGGGTATCCGATTGTCCAGCTGCTGAAGCAGTTCTTTCGCAACAGGTAGCAGATTCAGTCTGGAACGACCGGTCGGTGTTGTTGCCCGCGCATAGAATTTAGCGTCGCCAATTTCCAGGTGAACAATGGGTTCTTCTTTCAGGTTCAGAAACCAGTCTGGTTTGAAATTATCGTTGCTGCTGGTTGCGACAACGATGAAATCATTGTTTATCCGTCGGTAGCTCAGCATGGCAACTTCCGATTTGCCGGAATAGCGTCCCTGAGTGGTCAGAATAAGTACCGCTTCCTGAGGCGCTGAGCTATCTGCTGCTGTGTCAACTTGAATATCTGCCTGCATCTTCTCTCTCCGCTGGCTCAATGGGCCTGGTGCGAATAACCCGGTATCGGTAGACGGGAAGTATCCGCATAACTGATGCTAAGGAGAAACAGAAGAAAGGCGAGGGGAGACCGGACAGACGGTCGGGGAATGGTCAGGGTTGTGACCAGTGTCACAACCCTGATGTTGGCGTGATCTCAGTCTGGCAGACCCAGTACGCGCTTGGAGATGATGTTCATCTGAACTTCGTTGGTACCACCATAGATGGTTACCGCACGACTGCTGAGCCAGTTCTTGGTGGTTTCAAGCTCGGTCTCGGTGAAGCCTTCACCCTGCCAGCCAACACCCTGGGTACCCATCAGACGGGACTTGAGTTCGGCTCCGTTGCGGGCAAGAGTAGAACCTACCAGCTTAAAGATCGAGGTCGCTTCACCGGGTGTTTTGTTGCTGGTAGCTTCCTGCATCACCCGCTGTGCGGTCAGCTGGAAGGCGCGCTCGGTCATGGTGTGGTTGAGAATTTCAGTTCTGGCACCAGCATCCGCGATTCTGCCGTCCTGCTCGCCGATGTAGGTTTTGCCCAGGCGGGCAAAGTCATTCAGCGGCTTGGGTGCATCGGACTTCTTCTTCGACCGACCGCCACCACTCAGGCCGCCGATACCGGAACGTTCGAACTGCAGCAGACGCTTACCGACGGTCCAGCCCTTGTTCAGTTCACCGACCAGGTCTTCGCGCTTGGCGATTGCGTTGTCAAAGAAGGTTTCACAGAAAGGTGAAGAACCGGAGATAAGCTGAATTGGCTTGATTGTCACACCTGGCTGATGCATATCCAGCAGTACGAAGCTGATGCCATCGTGCTTGGAAGCTTCGAAATCAGTCCGTACCAGCGCGAACATCCAGTCAGCGTACTGAGCACCTGAAGTCCAGATCTTCTGACCGTTGATCACGAAATTATCGCCATCAAGAATTGCCTTGGTTTGCAATGCGGCCAGATCGGAACCGGCGCCGGGTTCACTGTAGCCCTGACACCAGCTCACTTCCCCACTGACAATTCTGGGAATATGACGCTGTTTCTGCTCTTCGGTACCGAATTCCAGCAGGGTTGGGCCAATCATGGCCAGGCCCATACCTGTGAGCGGCGGCACTGCCTTGATACGGGCCATTTCCTGTGCAAGTACCTGGGCTTCGGCGGGGCTGAGGCCACCACCTGTGTATTCTTTCGGCCAGGTAGGAGCAGTCCAGCCGCGTTCGGCCATGGCCTTGAGCCATGCACGGGCGTCATCGGTATCGTAGACTTCGTGTGCGTCCTCCCAGTGAAAGGAACGGTTTCTCATGCTTTGTGGGCAGGTCGCTTCCAACCAGCTCCGGGTTTCCTCTCGGAAGGTTTCCAGATCAGCCATGTGCTTCTCCTCCTCGGTTAACAGGCGCTGAGTAAGCCATATCTGCGGCTCTCAGCAAATGATTATTTACGGGGTAAATACTGTGTGATTCTCCATCAGCTTCTGCTGAACCAGACCGCCAGAGCGTTGGCGACTAACTCGCCATGCGCATTGAAGATGGCAGAGCCTGCCAGATGCTTCTTACCATCGACATCAACAGGCCAGGCGGTAACGACAAGAGGCTCCCCGGCACTGACTTTACTATGAACTGCTGCTGTCATACGACCCATTAAACCTGTTCTTTTACCCTGGGCAAAAAAAGCCAGTTGTCCCGGACAGTCAAGTGCGGTCCACAGAAAGGCCAGCGGCAGGTTCCCGTCTTCACCGGCCCAGTGGGGCTCTGTTTGCCAGGCCGCCGCTACTTGCTGCTCATCAACCGGTGCTGAATATACGTGCAGCCCCGTCTCATGGTTTGCACCGCAGCAGAAGCAGATAGGGTGTAAACCTTTTGCCCCGGGTAACGGTGAGTCCTCGCGTTGTTGCAGACAGACAGACTGATTCCGGACCGCCAGTGCGGTCATGAAGTCCGGTGGTTCCGGAATGTGCATGTCGAGGGCGACGTCCGGTCGGGCCGTCGCGATCAGGGTCTCGCCGTGACTGACGGTTACCTGATTGCCTTCATGGGTGACCTGCAGGGGTGAATCCAGCGGTACCGGTGAGCGCAGAGTAACCTCAACTGGCTCACTGGGTGCCAGGCCAAGGGTGTTCGCGATAATCCCGGCGACATAGCCGCCATTTCCCGACCTGGGTGGACCCCGGAACCGGTCGGAAACAGTGATCTGTTGAGTCATTAATCTTACCCTTCAGGGAACCTGAGTTTGCTTCTGGCGGTTTAAAGCCAGAAGAAGCCGGACTCAGCGTGTGTGTCCCGGCTAGCGTGAGCGGCAGATACTAATGGAAAGGTTCAGGTCGGGCAATGTGGCACGGGGTCCCTGGCGGTGCTGTCTGATCTCTCGCGGCCTCAACTCTGAACAAGGTGCACTGGCCCGGTTTGTGGCCGAAACTGGTCAGACAGAGAGAATCTGCCGGAGCTCCTCGCTCGAGAATGGCGCACTCAGCACGGTGACTCCCAGAGCCGAATACGAGGCCCGGTTGAGCATGTCATTCGGATGGGCAATCACGACGATTCTGGTGGTGACCGGCGTATGCCCCAATAGTGCATTTACGTCGTCAAGCAGCGCAGATGAGGCATGAGAGTCCACCATCACGGTTGACACATCGTCAGTATCTTCGATCAGTTTGCTTGCTTCTTCGACACTGGTGGTCTGCATCAGCTCCAGAGTCGGAAGGTTCTTTAGTTCTGTAACGGTTTCGGGAGTTAGTCCGACTGAGAGAATTGCCATACGAGGACACCACGTGATTTGTGGGCTCATCTTCAGCCTTAAAACACTGACAGTCATTGATGCAGATCAATGAGTGAAGCTGTGTGTTGGGGCACACTCAATAGCGTTTACATATCCCCGGTTTTGAGATCCGGGCCCGCTGACGGGTTGCGACGATTGTTTCAGGGTGCAGTCATCCTGACCTGGGTTCGGATCTCACTCCATGTCATCCTCAGGATCGTAAGCCCGTTGCTTTGCAGGCGACAGTTGCGGTCTGCGCTTTCCACCAACCTGCACGCCGGATGTGGGTCAGTGCTTGTGTTCGTGGCAGGCGTTGGCGATTTCACACAATCGGTTGTGGTCAAGAATTTCGACTTCCTTGCCATCGACTTTCAGGATCTGGTTCTTCTGCAGCCGGGTGAATATACGACTCACGGTTTCGACAGCAAGCCCGAGATAATTACCAATATCTGTCCTGGCCATGGGCAGCCGGAACGTAGTGGGCGACAGGCGGCGCATCTGATAGCGATGAGACAGGTTCAGCAGAAAGTTGCCGATTCGTTCCTCGGCAGTTTTCTTGCTCAACATCAGTTGCAGGTCCTGATCGTCGGCGATTTCACGGCTCAGCAACCGGTACATGTGCGACTGCAGGTTGTGTACTTTCGCGGACAGTTCTTCCAGCCGGTTGTAGGGAATCTCGCAAATCGCAGTTGTCTCCAGCGCCTTGGCAGAGCTGATATGCACGTTGCGGCTGATAGCATCCATGCCAAACATTTCACCCGGCAGGTAAAAGCCGATGACGTGCTCCTCGCCGTCTTCGTCGACGCTGTAGGTTTTAATGGCACCGGAACGGACTGCATAGAGTGAGGAGAAGGCATCGCCTGACTCAAACACGGTTTTATTGCGTTGAACTGGCTTGCTGCGCTTGACAGTGGCATCGACCAGTTCAATTTCCTCTTCGGTCAGGGAATGCGGAACGCACAGCGCATTCAGGCTGCAGGCCTGACAGGAAACAACATATTTGTGGCTATCGCTCATGGGTTGAGCCTCAGGGAAAGGTTCTGGGAGGATTCTAGCGATGGGCATAGCCAGTGTTCAAGCAAAGAAGCGTGATTTATTCCCTGCCCAGCGGGTACAATGCCGCCTCAATTGTTTGTTTTTTCTGCAAAATCCGATTCAGATACCAATTTCATGAATAATTCCAGAAGGCTCTTGGCTGGGTGGCTTGGCATTGTTTGCGTCACCATTTTTACTATGATCGTTGTCGGCGGCATTACCCGGCTGACGGAAAGCGGCCTGTCCATGGTGGACTGGCGCCCGGTGATGGGCATTATCCCACCTACCAGTGAAGCTGAGTGGGAAGCCACGTTCGAAGCCTATAAGCAGTTCCCCGAGTATCAGAAAAAGAATCTTCACTTCACCCTGGATGAATTCAAATCTATTTTTTACTGGGAGTACGGCCATCGGGTGCTGGGGCGACTGATTGGCCTCATGTATTTCCTGCCGCTGGTGTTTTTCTGGCTTCGCGGCCATGTAGAACCAGCCTACCGGCTTCGCCTCATCATCGGTCTGCTTCTGGGTGGTATGCAGGGGCTGATGGGTTGGTACATGGTCAAGAGTGGCCTGATAGATATGCCCAGGGTCAGCCATTACCGGCTCGCCGCGCATCTGTCGCTGGCGCTGATTATTCTCGCCTACCTGTTCTGGCTGATGCTGGATCTCCTACAAGTGAAGCCTGTCGCCGCGGTACAGTCCGGCTTGCGGAAATTAATTTTGCTGTTTGCTGGCCTTTTAAGTCTGCAAATTGTTTACGGTGCTTTTGTCGCTGGCAGCCGGGCAGGCTGGGGCTACAACACCTGGCCCGATATGAACGGCGAATTTTTGCCAGACGCGGTTCTCTATATGCAACCCTTCTGGCATAACCTGCTGGAAAACACCGCAGGTATGCAGTTCATTCATCGCTGGCTGGGTGCTGGTGTAGCCCTGTTGGCTGTCAGTCTGGCGGTGTTGCTGTTCAGAACCGGCGATACCCGTCTCAAAAACGCGGGTCTGATGTTGGTCACTGTCACCTTTCTGCAGTTTATTCTGGGGGTGCTGACCCTGATTTACGTCGTACCCATTTCTCTGGGTGCGCTGCATCAGGCAGTTGCCTGTTTGTTACTCGTTACCACTGTCTGGCTGGTGTTCATCACCAGACCATATCCGAACGCTCAAGGTGACAGGGCCAGGGTATGAGGGTTTGCCTTGGCCAGATCAATACAACGCCCGGAGATTTCGCCGGCAATGCTGCAGCGATCCGCACTGGCATCGACGAGGCCCTGGCTGCCGATGCTGATCTGCTGGTATTTCCTGAACTCACGATACCTGGTTATCTGAGCCAGGACCTGATGTATCACACAGGTTTTATTGACCGCAATCTGGAAGTATTGAGAGATATCTGTGCCTATACCCAGGGTAAGTCGGAGCGCCTTCATGTCATTGTTGGATATATTGAAAGAAATCCTGGTGCCGGTAAACCCTGGTTCAATAAGGCTGCTGTGATTACTAATGGCCGGATCATTGGTGATTACGCCAAGCAGCTGTTGCCTTTTTATGACGTGTTTGACGAGCTGCGATACTTTGAGCCAGGCACTGAGTTATGTGTGGTTTCCATTGCCGGTAAAAAAGTAGGAATTACGATCTGTGAAGATCTGTGGAACGACAAAGGTTCCGATGATTACAACTATGTGAATAATCCCATGGATCAGTATCGCCGGGCGGGTGTTGAACTGGTGGTTTCACTCAACAGTTCGCCCTGGGTGCAGGATAAACTCTGGCAACGGCTGAAGGTTATTGCTCCGGGCACAGAAGATGGCCCTGATCTCATCTATGTGAATCAGTGGGGAGGGCAGGATGAACTGGTGTTTGATGGCCAGAGCTTTGTACTTTCAAAGGGTGATTTGATACATCTTGAAACGGACGTTAGTGGCAACAGGTTTCCTGTAGTGTCATTACCACTGGCGCAACCCTTCTTGTCACAGGTGGCCAGGCCGGGAAATCGTCAGTCGGTGCTGAAACGTAGTGTTTCACTCTATGACATGGTCGTCCTTGGGCTGCGGGACTATGCCCTGAAATCGGGATTCTCGCAGATGGTGCTGGCATCCAGCGGCGGTGTTGACAGTGCCGTGGTGTGTAAAATTGCCTGCGATGCGATTGGGGCGGGTAATGTCCACGCTATCAGAATGCCTTCTGTTTTCAGCAGTTCGCACTCAGTCGATGATGCTCTGGAATTGCATCGTAATCTTGGATGCTGGGATTATGAAGTGCCGGTCGAACACGAATCTGTGGTGGCAATGCTGAATCAGCACTATCAGCGATATGACAATGATGAAGCTAATCTGGTTGCCCGTAAAATGCAGGCAGGCCAGTATGCCAGAGTGGCCGACGAGAACATGCAGGCCCGTTTACGGGATTTGTACGTCATGCACTTCAGTAATGCCTATGGGGCGATGCCGTTATCAACGGGCAACAAGACGGAATCTGCCTGTGGTTATTACACCCATTTCGACATGAATTTCAGTTATGCCCCGATCAAGGACCTGTACAAATATCAGGTGATGGATATAGCGCGTGCAGCGCCTGAAATCCCAGACCATATCTGGCAAAAACCGCCCAGTGCAGAATTAGCACCAGGCCAGATTGATGAAGAGTCACTGCTGCCTTATGGGGTTCTCGACGCTATTGTGCGTGCCTATATCGAGGATTATGTCAGTACGCTGGATCAGTTCGAGCACTGGTTTGATATGCATCAAAAGGCAGACCTGCGGGTATCGGGAGATCACAGCGTGCTGAGTCGGTGGATAAGTCATGGGGATGCTCGCAGGGACTATGACCGGATTATCAGCCTGATGGGTAAGATGGAGTATAAGCGCCGTCAAACCTGCCCGGGCACGAAAGTATCGAAAGTTGCTTTCGGTATTGGCCGGAGAATTCCGATTGTTGAGAAGTGGTCCTGAGCGGAACCTGCTCCACTCAGGAACCTGACCACTACTGCACTGGAATGCGCCGGGTCTTTTCAGTTTCTGCCTTGGGCAAGGTAATTGTCAGCACACCATCATGATATCTTGCTCTGGCAGCATCGTCCCTCACTCTGACCGGCAGCGGGATGATCCGTTCAAAGCTGCCATAGGCACGTTCGGTGACATGGTATCTGCCGTCTCTGCGGTCGTTCTGATAGCGCTTTTCTCCCCTGACAGACAGCAGTTGCTTGTCGACCGTGACAGCGAAATCAGCTGATGCCATGCCGGGTACTTCCAGTTGCACTTCCAGCTCATCTGCGGACTCAAAGACCTCTGCGGAAAGCACTCCCCAACGACTCACCCGGGTGGCGATCGGTTGCATTTTCTCCTGATCTGCCGGGAAGGGGGTAAAGCGGGTTATGGCACTACGTGCTTTCTGCCATAGGTGATGCCAGCCTTCTGACAGTCCTTCGAGGGTCTCTTTCAGGTTGTGTGATAGTTGTTCCAGTGTGTTCATTCCTGCCTCCTCTGCGGGATGACGTCTCAAGCGTCAGCCCGGGTGATTTGTCAGCTTTCGACAGTGATGCTGAGGGGTTTGTTTTTCTCGCCTTTCGGAATCCTGATGTGCAACACTCCGTGGGTGGCTTTAGCGCTGATAGCGCCGCCATCGGCGGATTCAGGCAAGGTAAACTGGCGCAGAAAGCTGCCGCTGATGCGTTCCCGGCGCTTAAAACCATCTTCCCCGGTTTCGCTTTCCGTTTTGCGGTGACCGCGGATACTCAGTACATTCCGGTCAACGGTGACTTCCACGTCATCGGGATTTACGCCCGGTACGTCAGCGACCACCGTAAAACCTGTATCATCTTCTTTGATATCAACCTGGGGCACCCAGGCGCTGGACTCATAATTGCCCGCTTCGCCGGGAAACAGCGAACGGTCATCAAATACTCTGCCCAGTTCACGATGAAGCTGATTCAGTGCACTGAAAGGTGAGTAGACGAGTTGGCTCATAATGTTATCTCCTTGATGTCAGTTTGCTTTCGCTCAGCCCTTGGATAAGTCAATGGCGAAGGAATTCAAGAGGGGGGCAGTGATTTTTTATTTTCGATGCTGTTGATGCTGATCAAGAAAATCTGACCATATTTCAGTAGAGTAGTGACAGGCACCTATCTGATGGAGATGCAAATGACCCTGAATGCGAAACAACAGCTGGAAACCCTGAAAGCCGAATTGCTGGAACGGGTTGAACGTACCCATAAACACCTTTATGGTCGTGAAGAACGGGTCAGTGCCAAGTTCTCTGAACAGTCTGTCGAAATGGAAAATCAGGAACTGGTGATGAATCTGGATTCTGAGGCACGGGCAGAACTGATTCAGATTGAACATGCCATGCAGCGCCTCGAGAACGGGGAATATGGCCGTTGCCTGTCCTGCGGAGAGGAGATTAATCCCGAGAGGCTGGCAGCAATCCCCTACGTTGAACAATGTATTGCCTGCGCGCAAGGAGCGGAATGATGAAAGTTCAGAAGGTTCTGGTAGTGATTGATCCTGAGCAGGAAACACAGCCGGCTCTGGACAGAGTACTGTCGTTAGAACATCTGGCTGAAATAGATATCACTCTGATTGCCTGTGATTACACCGAGTATCTGGTTGAAGGTTATTATTTCGATGCGGTAGATCTGGTCAGGCTGCGTCAGGAGTATCTCGCAGAACGTAAGCAGGTGCTGGAAGGTGTCGCAGAGCCTTTACGTGAGCAAGGCCTGAATGTTGAAACTATGTCAGTATGGGGCCATCCTGGCTATGAAGCGATTATCAATGCAGCTGTCGGGGTTCAGGCCGATCTGATAGTACGACATACCCGCCAGCACTCAGCCCTTTCCCGATTGTTTCTGACCAATGACGACTGGCAGCTGGTGCGTTGCTCGCCATTTCCTCTGTTGCTGGTTAAGGAGAAACCCTGGAAGGAGATTCCTCAGGTGCTTGCGGCTGTCGACCCCATGCACGGGCGGGACAAACCCATCGGGCTGGATCACAAAATTCTTTCCGAGGCCATTGATCTGGCTTCGATGATGGGAGGAAAGGTGCATGTGGTGCATTCCTACAATCAGATCCCGTTGTCAGGGGAGTATACCCGTCAGGCTGAGCAGGAACATCGGCAGGCGATGGATACGCTGATGGCCGATTTTGATCTGCCCGCCAGTCAGGTGCATATTGTGGACGAAGCGCCAGAGTTTGGTTTGCGCCAGCTTGAAGACAAACTCAATGCTGATCTGGTAGTGATGGGTGCAATCTCACGTAATCTCTTGTCTGATGTGTTTATCGGTAACACAACAGAGAAGGTGGTTGATTATCTGACCTGTGACGTGCTCGTCATCAAACCCGATGGCTTTGAATCACCCGTGCTGCGCTGACGGCTTGTCAAAGCTGTTCGGGTTCGGTTGCTGGTGCAGAGTCAGGGTAGGTCAGGGCAGAGCCGAGTCGGGGCAGAATCAGGATAGCAGCAGAAACAATCCTGAAAATATCTGACGGGTAATCTGCAAGGTATTTTTGTGTTAAGTTTACTCAACGGTTTAAGATCATTGCGACGATTTATCATGGTGCCGGAATTAGCGGATCAACATAAATGTATTGATGCTTCAAGGCACTTCTCACCCTAAGGAAACGACTATGGCAATGTATAGCAAAATTCTGATCGCTCTGGATTTTCATGGCGACAATGCAGAAATTATCGAAAAAGGTGCACAACTCGCCCGTGAAAATGGTGCTGAGATCTTCCTGGTTCATGTCAACGAGCCGCTGGCTGTAGCCTACGCTGCAGATGGCATGAGCTGGAGCGATCAGGTTGTCAGCCTGGAGACCAGCATTCGTAAGGAAGCGCAGAAAAAAATGGCTGAGACCGGCGCCAGGCTGTCTCTGCCAGCTGACAACTGCATCACTCGTGAAGGCAAACCTTCTTCTGAAATCCATGATGTAGCGAAGGAAAAGAATATTGATCTGATCGTTATGGGCACTCACGGTCAGTCTGGTCTGCAATTGTTGCTGGGTTCAACCGCTAACAGTGTGCTGCACGGCTCAACCTGTGACGTGCTGACAGTCAGGGTTGGCGACTAGGTACTCACCCCCCTTCAGATCAGACTTTTCTGATCAGGCTATTCAGATCAGAAAAGTCACATCAGACTATGCAGAAATCCTGTCGGTTGCCGGGTGATGGCTACCGACAGGATGAAACCAAAGACCACAAGGGCCGCAAAAAAGGCGATGATTCGTTGTGACTTGGTTTTACCACGCTTGATGGCCACCATGCCAAGCGCAATATAAACCAGCAACGCCACCAGCTTTACAGTCAGCCAGTGATCGATACCCGGATACTGCCCGATGACAAACATCAATCCAACCGCAGATGCCAGTAGAAAGGTATCGATGACGTGGGGCGCGATTCTGGTGAATTTTGCCTGCAGCGCTGGGTGATCAAGCATCATCCAGATGCCGCGGATCACAAAAAATCCTACTGACAACACAGCGCAGGTCATGTGTAGGTGATGCAAGCCTGTATACATAATTAGATTCCTTGTCGGTGATTTTCCGTCTGAATTGCCGGGATGATGTCTGTGAATGTCTCAGTGTAGAGGTGTCAGGTATAGCAAACAATCCTGTTCAGCGACAACGCTGTCTGTCGTTGCCATGAATATGATGATTCTGTGGTTGGTGACGATAAACCCGTCTCTGATCGCGAGGTAGGTTTCGGTCAGATCTTCCCCGGTTGCTGATTTAACCATCAGACCTCCAAGGCCATCTTCAGCTGGCCAGCCTATAGGGCTGCCTGCTTCAAGCGTCTCAAAGTTCAGCTGATCAATGGTGTTGAAAATTGTCACGCTGGTCTGGTCCCGGACAGTGGAACCATAATGAACCTGATGACCTTCCTGCAGCTCCAGCCGCAGTGAATGTTTGAGTATCTTCACCTGTTGTCCGGTCCTGCTGGTAAGTTCGGGAGCAGAAATGAACTCGCGCAGGGTTTCGTAGGCCAGTCTGTCGGCATTTGGATCTGTATAGCCACCAAACTCGACAGTGACGATGGGGCAGTGTCCTTCCCGTTGCTCTATGAGAGTGCCAAGGGCCTGGTCAATGATAATCAGCTTGTCAGTGAACCGGCCGGCAAGATTGACGGTTTCCTCATCATCACGGATAGCGACAGCAAAGGCGGCCGAGTGTCCGGAGGTGTTGTGGGTGTCGATGACAGCTTCTGGCTGAAATGCATGCAGTTTTGTCAGCAAAGCTGCCGCCAGGCGCCGTTGGTCTGTTTCATAGGGCGGATTGAAACACCGGTTGAAATCCTCTTCTCCAGGCAAGTAACGGTGCGATAACAGTGGTGGCTCCAGCGCCGCATTAACTGAAGCGACGAATATGCCCAGTCGGGTCGCGGGTATCAGTCCGGCGCGCAATATTCTGTGGACTGCCTTCAGACCTGAGGGCTCGTTGGCATGCAACAGGGTAACGATGGTGCGGGAACGAGTGTTGTCAATCCCGTCGATAGTAATCCAGGTAGGTCGCTCCAGAATGCTGAGAAACTCGGTAACGGACTCTCCGATCTGACCCGGATCAGGATTGATCCACTCTCTGAACTCTGCTGGGGTATGCTGCATTCGACTTCGTTACAGGTGTGGGTAACTGTTATAGACTAACACCGCGCGGAACAGATGTGTGCCTTAACACAGGAAAAATTGCCATGAGTCTGACAGAACCTGCTTTCACCCTTGGAGTCGAAGAAGAGTATTTGCTGGTGGATCGTGAGTCGCGGGATCTGGTGACTGATCCCCCGCCGGAACTGATGCAGGAATGTGTCAAACTTTGTGGTTCACAGGTCAGCCCCGAACTGATGCGCTCACAGATCGAAATTGGCACCGTGGTGTGTCAGGACATCGCGCAGGCTGAAGCAGAACTCAAGCGTCTGCGGGGTACCATCAGTGAGGTTTGTGCCCGGTTTGGTTATGCGCCGCTGGCGGTTTCAACACACCCCTTTGCCCGCTGGCTTGAACAGAAGCAGACTGAAAAAGAACGTTATACGGATCTGACTCATGAAATGCAGGCAGCAGCAAGGCGTTTACTGATTTGTGGTATGCATGTCCACGTCGGAATTGATGACAGGGAACTGCGCATCGACCTGATGAATCAGCTCGGTTATTTCCTGCCGCATTTACTGGCTCTGTCCTGCTCATCACCTTTCTGGGAAGGAGAGAATACCGGCCTTAAATCTTACCGCTTGACGGTCTTCGACAGTCTGCCGCGAACCGGTCTGCCAGAGCAGTTTGTCAGCTGGGCTGAATATGAACGGCATATTGGCATTCTGGAAAACGCCGGACTGATTGAGGATGCCAGCAGAATCTGGTGGGACCTGCGTCCCAGTGCGCGCTTTCCGACACTTGAAACCCGGATCATGGACGTCTGTACCAATATTCATCACGCTGTCAGCATGGCGGCACTGAATGTCTGTCTGCTGCGGATGTTGTATCGCTTGCGCCGCAGTAATCAGCGCTGGCGAATCTATGCCAGCATGTTGATCAATGAAAATCGCTGGCGTGCCATGCGCTATTCCTTTGATGAAGGTATGATTGACCTTGCCCTGGGTGAGGTGGTCCCCTTCAGAGAGCTGTTGACGGAAGTGATTGGATTCGTCTGGGAAGATGCAGAGGCGTTGGGTTGTACTGATGCTATCGCCCGGTTGCCGAGTATCTTCGAGGAAGGCACCAGTGCCCACCGGCAAATCAACGTCTATGATGAAGCTATCGCGCAGGGTAGCAGCGCGCCAGAAGCGCTGCGCCAGGTTGTAGACTGGCTAATTAAAGAAACGGTCAGGGATATATAAGGAATCAAAGAGCATGGCTGGCAAGAATATTTTTTATGCCCAATCAGGTGGCGTGACCTCGGTCATTAACGCCAGTGCCTGTGGGGTCATTGAAACCGCGCGCAAACACCGCAAGCTTGGGAAGGTCCTGGCGGGCAAGAACGGGATTCTCGGGGCGCTGCGGGAAGAATTAATCGACACGTCCCTGGAATCGAAAAAGGACATTGCTGCACTCCGTCATACCCCTTCCGGGGCGTTCGGTTCGTGCCGGTTTAAATTGCGCTCCGTTGAAGAGGATATGGCGCAGTACGAGCGCTTGATTGAGGTGTTTCGCGCCCACGAGATAGGTTACTTTTTCTACAACGGCGGCGGCGATTCTCAGGATACGGCCAATAAGGTGTCACAACTCAGCCTCAGAATGAATTATCCCATTACCTGTATAGGTATTCCCAAAACCGTAGACAACGATCTGCCCTTTACCGATTGTTGTCCGGGCTTTGGTTCGGTGGCTAAGTATGTAGCGGTATCGACCCGGGAAGCCGCCATGGATGTTGCCTCTATGGCAGAAAGTTCTACCAAGGTTTTCGTACTGGAAGTCATGGGGCGTCATGCGGGCTGGATCGCGGCTGCGGCAGGCCTTGCGCAACGCGATTCCAGAGATGCTCCTCATGTCATCCTGTTCCCGGAGATTGCCTTTGATAAGGCTCAGTTCCTTGCCAAAGTGAAGACGACCATAGACAAGGTTGGATACTGCGTGGTTGTAGCCTCTGAAGGCGCCCAGTATGCAGACGGTCGCTTTGTGGCTGATGCCGGGCTCAAGGACGCTTTTGGGCATACCCAGTTAGGTGGTGTGGCTCCGGCGCTGGTGGACATGATTAAACAGGAACATGG
>JAGRIO010000029.1 GCA_020443225.1 Pseudomonadales bacterium | reverse complement strand
AAGCTCGGCCAGGGTGTCTACGCCAAAGACGTCGCGCTGTTCATCATCAACCGCCTCGGGGTCCAGGGCGGGGTGGGCTACGCGTACGAGTTCGCCGGAGAGGTCTTCGATGCATTCAGCATGGAAGAGCGCATGACCGTCTGCAACATGAGCATCGAAGGTGGTGCGCGCTGTGGTTACATTAATCCGGACGATACAACTTTTGAATTCCTGAAGGGGCGTGAGCGAGTGCCTGCCGGTGCTGACTGGGATGCCGCCGTCGAAAAATGGAAAGGTTATGCCAGTGATGCCGACGCCGAATATGACGATGAGGTGGTGATCAATGCTGCCGATATCGCACCCACAGTGACCTGGGGTATTACGCCGGGGCAGGGTATTTCCATCGATGAAACCATTCCCGATCCTGCCGAAGTCGAAGGTCTGGAACAGAACCTGATCAACGATGCGCTGGCTTACATGAAACTGAAAGCCAATGATCCTATCAAGGGAACTAAAGTTGATGTGTGTTTTATTGGCAGCTGTACCAACGGCCGCCTGAGTGACTTCCAGGCTGTCGCCGAAGTGATTAAGGGCAAGAAGGTAGCGGAAGGCGTCAAGGCGATCGCTGTGCCCGGTTCCGAGAAAGTCGACAAGGCTGCGCGGGAACTGGGGCTCAACAAGGTGTTTGAGGAAGCAGGTTTTGAATGGCGTCTGCCTGGCTGTTCTATGTGTCTGGCAATGAATCCGGACAAGCTGGTGGGTGATCAGCTCAGCGCTTCCAGTTCCAACCGGAATTTCGTTGGCCGGCAGGGTTCTTCAACTGGCAGAACTGTGTTGATGAGTCCGATCATGGTGGCGGCAGCTGCCGTTGAAGGCAAGATCGCCGATGCACGTGAAGTGTTTGGACTGGTTTAAGGGAAGGGGACGATTATGAGCGGAAATGTCATTAACAAAATCAGCGGTAAGGGTGTCTATGTCAAAGGTAATGACATCGATACGGACCGTATTATTCCCGCACGCTTTCTTAAGTGTGTCACCTTCGATGAACTGGGCCCGGCACTCTTTTTTGACGAGCGCTTTGATACGGAAGGCAATTCAAAGAATCATCCGCTGGACCGGCCAGAGCATCAGGGGGCAGAAGTACTTATCTCTGATGCGAATTTCGGTTGTGGCTCCAGTCGTGAACACGCTCCTCAGGCGATTCAGAAGTTTGGCCTGAAAGCCGTCATCGCTGAGTCATTTGCAGAAATTTTTCACGGTAACTGCACGACGCTGGGTATTCCCTGCGTCATGATGAAGAAAGCCGACCGGGATGAACTGGCGGCCGAGATCGCCCGGGATCCCGAGACTGAGATCATAATTGATGTCGAAGGTCTGAAGGTAATTTGTGGCAACAACATCTACAGTGTAGAGATGAAAGCCAGCGCCAGAGAAGCCTTCCTGGCTGCAAACTATGACCCGCTGGATGTGCTGATGTCCCACGGTGATGACATCGACGCAACCGCTGCCCGGTTAGGCTACGCCTGACGGAACCTGAACGGAGAACCCTGTGCGGAAAAAAATCGAGATCTATGACACCACCCTGCGGGACGGCACCCAGGGCGAAGGCGTGAACATGAGTCTGGCTGACAAGCTGGATATTGCGCAGGCACTTGATGCCATGGGTATCGATTTTATTGAGGGTGGCTGGCCGGGTTCAAACCCCAAGGACATCGAGTTTTTTGAGCGTTCTAAAGATCTTGATCTGAAGACCTCAAAAATCACCGCATTCGGTTCTACCCACCGGGCAGGGGTGAAACCGGAAGATGATTTCTTCCTCACCAAGCTGATTGAAGCCAACGCAGATATCATCACTATATTTGGCAAAACCTGGGATTTGCACGTTGAGCAGGCCCTGCGGATTTCTCCGGATACCAATCTGGACATGATTCACGGCTCAGTGGCGCATCTGCTAAAAACTACCGGCAAACCTGTGTTCTATGATGCAGAGCACTTTTTTGATGGTTTTAAGTCTGACCCGGGTTATGCCCTGGCAACCATATTGGCTGCCGTTGATGGTGGTGCTTCGCGGGTGATTCTTTGTGACACCAACGGCGGTGTTATGCCTCACGAACTGGCTCATGCCATACGTGAAGTGCGCAAGGAAATACCCGGTCTCAAGCTTGGTATTCACGTGCATAACGACGGCGGTGTTGGTGTCGCCAATACCCTGCGGGCGATTGAAGAAGGTGTCATTCAAGTGCACGGTACCATTAATGGCATCGGTGAACGCTGCGGAAATGTGGACCTGACTTCTGTGCTGCCTAACCTGGAACTGAAGATGGGTTACCAGTGTGTGCCGGAAGGTAACCTGAAAGAGCTGACTAAATTATCCCGGCGGGTATGGGAATACCTGGGTATGACAGGGCCGTTGGGGCAACCCTTTGTCGGACCTGCCGCCTTTGCCCATAAGGGTGGTATTCATGTCAGTGCGGTGCAACGAAATCCCAGCACCTATGAGCATATAGAACCGGAGCTGGTGGGGAATTCACGTAAAATACTGATCAGTGAACTGGCCGGTGGCTCGAACTTACGGGCCAAGTTGTCTAACCGCTATCCGGAACTGGAAGAAAGCAGTGCTGCAAAGAATATTCTGGAAGAGATACAGGATCGTGAACACGCTGGATATTCGTTTGAAAATGCCGACGGCTCGTTCGACCTGGTAGTGCGGCGCCATATCGGTAAGTTCAACAAGCTGTTTGAAACCCTGTACTACCGTATCTACAGTCCTTCGAATGAAGAGCACTCAGACACTGACGGCCTGATTGAGGCTTCCGTCAAGGTGCTGGTCGATGGTGTGGAAATTCTTCACGCAGCAGAAGGTCATGGCCCGGTGGACGCGCTGAATAAGGCGTTACGCAAAGCACTGATTGCTTCATTCCCTGTGGTGAACGAGCTGCACCTGACTGACTATGGCGTCAAGGTGATTAACAGCACCGAAGAAACTGCGGCTAAGGTGCGTGTTTATATTGAGCACAGTTTTCAGGGTGAGATCTTCGGCACTGTGGGCGTCAATGTGGATGTGATCAAAGCCAGCTGGAACGCACTGGTGGAAGCCTATCACTATGCGCTGTTGCAGGATCAGGACTTTAAGGCGGATCTGACCGAAGCGGGATCCTAGCATTGCTGTCCTAGGCGTGGTCAAAGCTCAGCGCAGGCACAAACAGACACAGACCGTGTCAGCCTGAAGTCAGCCGGCGTTGTTACGTTGCTGCTGGCTATTGTCTCGCGGTGCCGGGACCGGTGCAGGACAGGCAGCATTAACTGTCCCATCACTGCACAGGTCACGTTTCATTCCTGATATCCGCTAGCCTTTTGCCAGTTCAAACGTGAAGCGATAGTGCATACCGTACGCTGTGGTTGCCTTGCCATTCACGATCTGAGGTTTGAAGCGGAACCGGCCCAGTGCCTTCAGGGCTGCTTTGTCAAAGATGCCACTGGGGAAATTTTCGACGACCCTGGCATTGAATGCCTGCCCTTTCTCGTCAATGTCATAAGCAACGACGACATAGCCTTCTATTCCTCGTTGGGCGGCGGTTGAAGGGTAGCTCGGCTGCACGCGAACGATGACGACTGCTTCACCATCAGTCGGTGCCAGGTTGATTTCATCGGGGCCTTTGGGCTTGGTGATGACCTGCTCGCCGTAGGGAACCACTGTTTCACTAGCGAGAGTCGTCGTGGGTTTTGGCGGATCGGGTACCTCTGCCGGATCAACTGGCCTCTGAATCCGGCGTTCTCTTATGGCTGGTGGTTCTAGTTCGGTCACTTTGACCCAGTCAACGTTGATGGTGGGAACGATTTCGTCGGGCACCTCAAGATCTGCCAGCAACGACAACATCAGGTAAAACAAGGCGGTGGTAACGGTGGCGGCACCCAGCATAGCGCCGGGCATGCGCAACGGTGGCATGAAATGCATGGCATTCTCCTGGTTATTGGTTGTTTTTTAAGGAATGGCCATTCGCTTGTAATTGTTAACGAACCCCATGCACAATTGGGGTCAACCGAATAACGAGACCGCAAAGAGAGAACGCGCATGAAAGTAGATGGTGGCCTGACAAACAACTGGCACAAGATTCCTGAACACGCCAAAGAGCTGGAAGCAAACGGCTACGATGGCACCGGCACTGCGGAAATGAACCATGACCCGTTTTTCCCGCTGATGCTGGCGGCAGAGCACACCACCCGTCTGGAACTGAAAACCAGTATCGCGGTGGCATTTGCCCGTAGCCCTATGGTGCTGGCAAATCTTGGTCATGACCTGAATGCTTATTCCCGTGGGCGCTTCACCATGGGCCTGGGTTCACAGATCCGGCCTCATATCACCAAGCGATTCAGCATGCCCTGGGGTGCACCGGCCAAACAGATGAAAGAGCTGGTTCTGGCTATGCGGGCTATCTGGGCTAACTGGTATGAAGGGACGCCGCTGAATTTCGAAGGCGAATACTATACCCATACGCTGATGACCCCTGCATTTACTCCTGAGGATAAGGAATATGGTGCGCCGAAGGTGATTCTGGCTGCAGTCGGCCCACTGATGACAAAGATTTCCGGTGAAGTGGCTGACGGTATGATTGTCCATCCCTTCAGCAACGAGAAGTACATTCGTGAAGTGACGATTCCACAGATTGAAGAGGGTCTGGCCAAGTCAGGCCGTTCGCGCAAGGATTTTGAAATCTCCTACACCCCATTTCTGATTTCCGGCAAAGATGAAGAAACTTTCAACAAGATGAAACAGGCTGCCAAAGAGCGCATTGCATTCTATGGTTCAACGCCAGCGTACAAGGCGGTACTGGGCATTCATGGCTGGGGTGACCTGCAGGTGGAACTTAACGCCATGTCAAAGCAGGGCAAGTGGAAAGAGATGGGTGAACTGATCACCGATGACATGCTGAATACCTTTGGCATCATGGGCGAACCGGAAACCATTGTGCCTGAAATGAAGCGCCGGTTTGGCGATATCGTCGACCGCACCAGTGGTGCCTTAACCTTTGTTGATGATGAAACCCGTCTGAAGATGGTCGCCGAACTGCGAGCCTGAGACTGACATGCTGACGCCTTCCGTTGTCTGGCAGGCAGGAAGCCTGCATCTGCTGGATCAGACTCTGCTGCCGCAGCGGAAGGTGGTGCTGCTCTGCGAGTCTGTCGAGCAGGTGTTTGAAGCAATCCAGCAACTTCGGGTTCGCGGTGCGCCGGCAATTGGTATCGCCGCTGCCTATGGATTGCTGGTGGATTTCCCTGCCGATGCAGACCTTGCGCTGATTCGGGAACGGGCTACGTTTCTGGAAAGTGCCCGTCCTACAGCGGTGAATCTGGCCTGGGCTTTGCGGCGAATGGTGAGCCGGGCAGAGGCAGCTGTTGCTGCTGGTGAAGCGCTGCTGCCAGCACTGGCCCGGGAAGCCAGTGATATTCACGATGAAGACCGGCGTTCCTGCCGCCTGATTGGTGAGGCCGGTTTATCCATTGTTACCGCCAAACCCAGAGTGCTGACCCACTGTAATGCCGGTGCTCTGGCAGTTTCTGAGCTGGGTACGGCATTGGCGCCCATATATCTGGCGCACCAGCAGGGTGTTGATGTGCATGTGTTCGTGGATGAAACCCGCCCCCTGTTGCAGGGTGCACGACTGACAGCGTGGGAGTTGGGGCAGAGCGGTGTGCCGCGGACGCTGATTGCTGACAACATGGTCGCGCATGTTATGTCCCGTGGCCTGGTGGATGTCGTTATCACCGGTGCTGATCGCGTAGCGGCTAATGGTGATGCTGCTAACAAAATCGGTACGCTGGGGGTCGCAGTAATGGCCCGGCATTATGGCATTCCCTTTTACATTGCCTGCCCGGCATCGACGGTGGATTTAAGTACGCCGGATGGTTCTGCCATTGAAATCGAACATCGTGACCCCGACGAAATTCGGCGATTCCGCTCTGAATGGATGAGTGATGCAGACACACCGGTACTGAACCCGGCATTTGATGTAACACCGGCTGAACTGATCACCGGTTATATGACAGATCGTGGATTGCTGGATTCGCCGCAACAGCTGGCGGCGACGTTTTCCGCGGCTGCTGACTGAGCACGCCTGTGACTGCCTTTAGCTATAACACGCTGCCTGCGCTAAAGCCCCTGCAGCCCCGTTCAACTGTCCCTGCCTGAGACCAGACCATGACTGAAACGGAAGGGGTGATTAAATACGCCAACTTTCACGAGCACTCAGACCCAGGCCTTGCGATTCCGGCTGAATTGCAGCACTGGCGCGAGCGACTGATGCAGGCCGGGCTGGTGGGGCAGGACCCGGCACGATATGACGGCTATGGTTTTGGTAATCTGTCGGTTCGGGTCGGAACAGGGTTGCTGGTTACTGGTAGCCAGACCGGACATGTCCGAGAGGCTTTGGCGCAGCACTTTGCGTTAGTGACCCGGTGGGATACCGCGAATAACGCGCTGTGGTCGCAGGGATTGGTAGCGCCGTCATCTGAGTCCATGTCACACGCGGCGGTTTACGATGCCTGTCCGGAGGTAGCGGCAGTTTTCCACGCTCATTCCCCCGACATCTGGCAGGCAGTCGACAGACTGGGCATTGCCGCTACCGGCGCTGAAATACCCTATGGCACACCAGAGATGGCGGTTGCTGTTGCCCGACTTGTGCAGAGTGCGAGCGGAATTCTGGTGATGAAGGGGCATGAAGATGGCGTGCTCAGCTGGGGTACAACAGGTGCAGAGGCCGGTGAGATACTGATGCAGGCATTGAGGGAAGCTACCGGTTAAAGATGGAATTATAGTGGAAATGCACTGTCTGACGTTGTGTGCCTCTGGCAATGCATGAACAATACCCACACTGATTTCACCCGAGCGTCTGTATGTCTGAAAATAAACCTGTTCTCATAGCGCTGATTGTCGTTGGTGTCCTGATACTGGGCTATGTTGGTTATCTGTTGACGAGTTCTGAGCCAGCCGCGCCCACGGCAAGTCAGGAAATCAGTATTCCGGCACCAGCACCTGTGGTAGAAGCGGAACCAGAGCCAGAACCGGAAGTGGTTGAGACAGCACCACCTGTCGTGCTGCCGGAAACGCCTGCCGAAACACCTCCGGTGATTGAAGAGCCAAAAGAACCAGCCTTCGTGCTGCCCCTGTTGGATGACAGCGATCAGCTGATTCGTGATGGGGTCGTCAGCCTGACCCGAAACGATGGCATCAATAGCTGGCTGAGCCCTAATGAGTTGATCCGTAAATTTGTCGTAACAGTAGACAACGTTGCCAATGGCAGCATTCCCCGTCAGGCAGTTTCGGTACTGGACAGTCGTCAGCCTTTTACTGCGACGCAGATTTCTGAGGACGTCTTTTTAATGGACCCGGCCTCATACCATCGCTATGACATGTTTGCTGATATATTCAGCAGTATTGATCCTCGCCGGGCCGCCGAATTTTACGATCTGCTGAAACCACTGTTTAAGGAAGCCTACGGTGAACTGGGTTACCCCGATAAGCAGTTTGAGGATGTGATCTTTGACGCGGTCGGTCGGTTGCTGGAAACACCGGTGATAGAAGGTGATATCCGCCTGGTGCGACCCGTTGTGATGTTTGAGTACCAGGATCCGGACCTTGAATCCCTGAGTGCTGCACAAAAGCAGTTGATCCGGATGGGTCCGGAGAATACCCGTAAGATTCAGCGCAAGTTGAGTGACTTGTCCCGTGAACTGCGTAAAGTACTGGCAGAGCGATAGGCTGTTTATATCGCTAGTCGGTAACCGTGACAAAGTGTGTGTGAGTTAAACGGCTGCCAGTACTGTGAAGGTGCAGATAAGCTGCGGCCCGCTAAAGGTTTACGCTGACTTGCCAACAAACTTGCGGTAGCCGCTGCCGGCCGCCAGATCTGCTACCCAACCCATGTCGCCATCTGCCAGCTTGCCGGCACCCTGAAACAGCGCGCCATAACTGAGTGATGCCAGTGCACTGCCAACGCTGATACGCCGCGCACCTGCATCACTCATTTCCTGGACTGAGGCACCGCCTGCCATGACGCCCAGTACATTGATGGGTTTGTCCACCTGTTCAACCACCTGACGTATCTGATCTGTGTTAGCGAGACCTGGCGCATACAACACATCACAGCCAACGGCGGAGTAGGCTTTCAGGCGCATAACGGTATCGTTCAGGTCCGGGTTCCCCCGGATCAGGTTCTCTGCCCGGCCGGTGATGGTGAATTTGAACGGCAGCTTTGCCGCGGCCTCGACTGCAGCCGCCAGACGACGGGTGGCCGTTTCCACATCGAGAATAGCCCCGCCGGAAAAGTCCTCGATTGACGCGCCAACAACACCGGTTTCCGCCAACCGGGTAATGTTGTTAGCAATGGCTGCCGGCGTTGCTCCGAAACCATCTTCAAAATCCACACTGACTGGCAGGTTTGTTGCCCCAGCCACTAAACGACAATGTTCCAGTACCTGATCAACCGTGAGCTCACCGTCATCAAATCCCATGGCATGGGCAAGCCCGGCGCTGGTAGTCGCCAGCGCCTGAAAACCCATGCCGGCCAGTATTTTTGCTGAACCAGCATCCCATGGATTCGGTATCACAAAGGCTGTTGGCTGATGGTGTAAATCGTAGAAGGTCTGTGCTTTTTGTGTCTGATCGGTCATGTTCCTGATACTCGCTTTTCGTGGACTATCGCCTGCTGCCTGGATTACCGCATTCCATCCTGTGGTCAGGGTTTCGGGTAGCAGCGCAGGTGCGTCAGTCTGCAGCTTATGCTGCTGGAATCTGAGTGCCAGCGCTACGGCACTACGAACTACAGCATGTTTGGCGTTGTGGAGCAAACGAATGCGAAATCACTTTCGCAGGCAGACTTTTTCTGCGTCAGGCCGAAATTGGGAGTTAAATCGATTTCGCAGGGGATAATCGGTTATGACACAGATTGCTCAATGAAACCAAAACGGGTTATGTTGGCTCTGAATTTCAGTGGATGGCATCAGGCAGCAGACCCGCGATGGGTAAGGGTCTGGAGCCTCATCTGGCAAGTGTGATGAAGAATATTTCTATTGAGGTCTCTATGAGCCAATCAAAGCGGAAACTTTCCAACTTCCTGCTGACGCCAAAGTTTCAGCTGAAGCTGACTTACTACTATATCAGCGTCGCCTTAGTCACGATCCTGCTGACTGGCACGGCCGTGGTGCTGAAGTTTATGGCTATCAGGCATCTGATGAATAACGCACTGCCGGATGATTTCACTTCACAATCCCAGATCACCACCTACACCTTTGAAATAGCGCAGATATCATTAGTTGGATTTGTCGTGTTCGCCATACTGTCCTTCATATTTGCCCTTATGGTTTCTCACCGTGTTGCTGGCCCTGTAGTTGCGATCACAGCGGTGATTGACGAGTTGAAAAAGGGGAACTATGACTATTCCCGGAGGCTGCGACCGGCTGATGAGCTGACCGTCATTATGGATAATCTCCATGAACTCCGGGAAACGCTCAAAGCCAATGCGGTTCAGGCAGTTAACCGCGAATAGTTCTATGACTTCGGATAACCGCGGGTACAGCCTGTTTGAATTGCTGATTGCTATTGCCGTGATCGGTATCGTCTCTGCGCTGGCGATCCCCGCTTACCGTACTTATATTGAGACAGCGAATATGACAAAGGTGACTGCCAATTTTGAGCAGGCCATCAGAGTTGCGCAATTATCTTTCAGTAAGGATAAAACTCGGCGAGCCATCGGCTTGTTTGATACCCTGCCTTCCACCACTGAAGCTTGGATCACTTTACTGAATAAATCCGGAGTCCAGGCGCCAGGAGGCGGGCCAGCCTATATAGCTTCTTCGAATAATCAGACCACAGGTCGAGGCAATGCGGAAACAGGTGCTATCGGTGTTAACTGGATTGATTCAAGGTCAGAGTCGGTTCGCGCCAACGGTACTGTCCGACCGGCAAGAGAAGCGAGACTGGACCTATGGCGGCCCCGTTATTTGTCACTGCGTGAGCAACGGGCGCTGGTGACGGAAGCGGGAGTCGACCTGCGCAATCAACGTTTACCTGAAGATTAAGTCTGTCCGTTGTGAAGTGGAGATGTCTGATGGAAGGATCGGCGACTTGTCGCTGTCAGTTCAGATATCCGATCTGATATCCGTCACAACCAGGGACCAGCAGTTTCCGCTGATTTAAGACAGGGAGAAAAAGCGTCCAGACCATCCATCCAGGGTGGTCTGCGTTTTACCCCAGAAACCATGGATATGGTGCTAAAAGAGGTGATGCTCATTGAGCAAGGGTTATTCACCGGGATGACCGATATCGGGGTGCTGCTGATCTTTTCTCATCGACCTGAATCGTTTAATGCATTCATTCGCTGACTATTTGATGACCAAATAAGTTAACTGTCCCCGAATATGGGGTAGGTGTGGGTGGGGGAGTGGAGGGCTCGTTGGTAGAGGTTGGTGAGTTGGCGGGTGACTGGGCCAGTCTGGCCTGCGCCGACGGGTTTGCCATCGAGTTCGATGACGGGTACGGGGCCGCTCATGGTGCCCATGAGGAAGAGCTCATCGGCAGCAGCGACTTCTGCCGGGGTCAGGTCGGCCTCTTCAGCAGGGATCTGGTGTTCGGCGCAGAGTTCGAGAATGACTTTACGGGTAACACCCGGTGGGCAACAGCGAACGAATGGGGTTCTGACGACGCCGTTTTTCACAATGGCAGCATGAGAAGCCGGCGCCTCCGCGAGGAATCCGTCTCCGTCGTACATCAGTGACGAGGTCACGCCGGCGCGCTTTGCCTCTGCGAGTGCCCGTGACGATGCATTCTGGTTGTTGTCGTGACTGGTCTGATCAACCATATCCGGGCCCGGACGCTTAAAGCCGGAAGTGATCAGGCGAATGCCATTTTCAGCGTCATAAACATTGTCACGGTACTCTGGCATGACGATAACCCTGGCGGGTGGTATCTCGTCATTCCAGTCAATAATAGCTGCCAGATCCATGCTGGCAGTTATCTGCGAGCCGGCAGTGAGGATAATCCTGACGTGGGCACCATCAAACATCTGGTTCTTGCTCAGGGTAAGGCGAACAGCTTCGGTGATCTCCGCTCTGGTCGGAATCGCCGGAAAGAAATTCAGCTCCGCGGAGTGAATGATCTTGTCCAGATGATCCCCGAAACGAAACAGGCGGCCCTGAATCAGGCGCGGTGAGCTCCAGACCTGTTTGCCATGCAGGAAACCTGAGTCAAACAGGGGCAAAGCAGCCTCATACTGACTGACGAACTTCCCGTCGATGTAGTGGAGCACGGTTTTGTTTCTTGGGTCGTGGCTGGTCATGACGATGCGCTCCTTGATATTCGTGGCATTCAACTGATGCGATGTCTGGCAATGTATTCATAGGCTGGCAGGCAGTAGTCGACGACAGGTTGCAGCGCCTCAGGTACCACGGTCTCCTTAGGTGTATAAGGCCTGAGTTCAATGGTCTGATAGACCTTCTGGTACCAGTCATCAGCCCATGCGCCATCGCGATGATGTTTGCCGGGTTGCCAGCTAATGGGGCGATCAGGGTCAAAGGGCAGACCGATCTGGCTACTGAATTTACCGAGCACCGTTGCGGGGTTCGAGAGCACATCATTGGCGTCGATGACCGGTGGCGGTCCACCATGAATTTCAGTGGCAAGGTCAAAAATACGCACCAGTTGCGGGATGCCGACCAACCGCGCGGCTGCTTCCAGCTGCGAGTCGTTGGTAACATCGAGCGCGCGGAATTCTGTCATGGAGACAATCACTTCTGCCGGGTGCCGGATAAGAAAACAGTTTATGAACCCTTGCATCCAGCTGAGATCGACTTCTTCCAGCATATGAATAGCCATGTGCTTCTGATAGTACCATTCAGCACCATCGGGAATGGGTTGCTGTATAAGCCTGACCACCTTACGCCAGTCAGTTTCATGTGACGCCAATGTAATCGCATAGCCCGGGTCATCCGTCTTATTCGTCGCCTTCAGCCAGTACGGATAAAAGGGTTCGTCAAAAACGGCGCAACCCAGGGCTTCGAAGACTCTCATCATCATGGTGCTGCGGGCGCGTGGTGGCGACCACATAGCGATTCTGTGGTGTCCTGCATCGTTCATGGTTTTTCGTTCATTTTTTGCCTGTATTGTCTGGCGCTTGCTGCTGCCCGAACCGACTATGGGTCGGGCTTGAAGAATCGCCCTGCAGCCTGGTCCAGTTGCGCGCACTCCAGCTGACCTTCGACTCCGATTGCCACCAGCGTCAGCCCTTCTGCCGTAATTTCTGGTGCAGAACGTATTTCCTGGCGTTGCCCAACGACCTGAATGACCCGCGTACCATCTGGTTGACTCAGTGTACCTTTCAGCCGGAGTACCTCTGGCGGCAAGTGCGCCAGGAACTGCTGCAGATCCTCCACGCCAACCCCGGCAGGCTGTTGCCAGGACCAGCGCGTAAAGTGGGCATGTCCGCTGTCGGTAGTTGCTGCTTTGTCCACCAGATGAACGCCCATGACCAGGTGCAGAGGAACCTGACCGTTGATTGCCGGGCAGATGACAGCGGCGGGGTAGTGAGTTTCAAGCCAGGAAATTACTTCAGCCTGCGTCGCTTTATCCAGCAGATCCATTTTGTTGGCGACGATGATGTCTGCGGCCGCCAGCTGGCGCTGAATCGTTCTGCCAACAAATTTGTCTTTTGATTTTATCCTGACGGTTTCTGCATCGGCCAGGACGATCACCCCATCCAGCTGCAGTTGTGGGCTGTGACCGTACTGTGCGAGCGTATGTACATCAGCGACACCACTGGCTTCAACAATAATCTGATCCGGAGCGGCTTCTGTCAGCGACTCGATGGCAGCATGGAACCCGTCTGACAGGGTACAACAGATGCAACCGTTACTCAGATTGATCCGGTTGTCCTCGCGGGATTCAATCAGCAGTGCATCAATATTAATTTCACCAAAATCATTAATCAGCAGTGCCAGCTTTCTGCCATTGGCATTCCGTAGCAGTTCATTCAGCAGGGTTGTCTTGCCGGCACCCAGATAACCGCCGATAACGGTGAAAGGAATCATGTGGCGCTGGCAGCCTCGAATTTACGTCCTGCCAGGACTGTGCCCCAGACCCTGATATCGCGGATATGCATGGGGTCGACTGCCAGTGGGTCTTCTTCCAGAATGGCGAAGTCCGCCTTCTTGCCGGCCTCAATAGAGCCAATCTCATCGTCAAGATGCATCTGGAAAGCTGCGTTGATGGTGACCGCCTTCAATGCTTCATAGGCAGATATTTTCTCATACTCTCCCAGCACCCGGCCGGAAGGAGTTACCCGGTTTACGGCGCACCACATGGTGTGCAGGCTTCCAAGGGGCGTTACTCCGGCGTCACTGTGAACAGCGAACGATACGCCTTCCCGCAGCGCAGAAGCACAGGGTTCCAGCTGGTTTGCGCGCTCCGGTCCAACAGTTATGTTGTAGTGCTGATCTCCCCAGTACCACAGGTGATTGCTGAAGAAGTTGGCGCACAAACCAAGACGTGCCATCTTGCGCAGCTGCGCCTGTGTCGTGAGTTGCGCATGGGTCAGAGTATGTCGATGGTTAAACCAGGGTGCTTCGCGCAGCAGTTTGTCTACGGCATCGATCGCCAGTTCCTGAGTCAGGTTGCCGTTACAATGCATATGTATATTGATGCCACGGGTATGGAAAGATTTCAGCATATCCTTTAACTGGTCAGGCACGACTAACAACTGCCCATGGTCGCTGCCACTGAAGTAACCTGGCTCATTCAGCAGGGCGCTGAAACCCTGAATAGAGCCGTCCAGGATGAATTTGACGCCAGGGAACCTCAGCTTTTCGGTTTCGTACTGGCGCAGACCCAGCAGGCCGTCAGCAAAGGATTCACAGTCGCCGCTGTCGCCCGGCATGATACCCAGGTTGTACTGGGCCACACGCACAGGAAAGTCCTCCCTGTCGGTATGTTTGCGCCACATATCCAGCGTTTTGGGTACCAGCAGCGATACCCCGCCAAGATCGGTACAGGTGGTAATACCGGCATTGCAGGCCTGGGCGCCAAATTCGATCACCGCCTGGTCGGTATTGTTTATCTTCTGGACCACACTGAAGCCAGTTCTGCACAGAGACATGGCCGGCGGTTCACGCAGTTCACCGTCCAGTTCGCCGTCAGCATCCCGGCCCAGTCCATCTACCTGCAAGTCACGGGTGACGTTGTTGGCCGCGAGCATAGCGGAATTCACGGTGGAAAGGTGTCCGCTGGCATGATGGACATAAATTGGTCGCGTAGCTGAGACCTGGTCCAGATGATGGCGGGAAAGCCGGGCTTCATCAGGAAAATAAATCGGATCGAAACCAACGGCCACCAGTGGTTCGTGCGGGTCAGACAGTTTACGTTCCTCAGCCTTTAGTGCGTTGATCAGCGCTTCGTAACTTTTAATTCCCGGGGCAACCGATCCGTCGCCGCGGACACGGTCGAAGTAGCCCATATAGGGCAGCAGCATCATGCCCCCTGCCATCAGGTGTGCATGTGCTTCAACAAATCCTGGCAGGATAACCTTGTCGCTGAAGCTGGTATCTAATTCGTAGTCTCCCCAGCCTGCCAGTTCCTGCAGGGAACCTGCCCCCAGAATGATGCCGTCGCGGACTGCGACGTGAGTGGCTTCAGGGTTCGACGGATTCATCGTAATTACTTTTGCAGCCTGATAGATGGTGATCATGGTGGAGAGCTTCCTCGCTGGTCCTGTTCTTATTAGTGGGCCGGGTTGCCATCAGGCACTGACCTCATTTCATAGTTGCCTTGGTGCGGCCTGCTTGAGACTAGCAGAGCATGTGGGGTAGTCTCAATCATCGTGGCGCAATGCTCATCCGTGAGCGGGCTGCCACCCATAGAGACTGCGATTTCCCGCAAGGGCAGCAGGGTTTCAGCACACAATTATTGCAATGTGGCCGGGGTGGTTCACAGTGCCCAGGAGCAGCAGATGAAAGATTTTCGCAACAAAGTCGCCGTGATTACCGGTGGTGCAACGGGCATAGGCTTCGCGCTGGCAAGGGCACTGGGCAACGAGGGAGCAAAGATCATGATCGCTGAGCCCCGGGAAGCGCAATTGCAGGCTTCCGTAACGGCGCTTCGCGATGCCGGCATCGATGCCCGCTATCATGTCTGTGATGTCTCTGATCTGGCACAGGTGGAAGCACTGGCAGATTCTGCCTGGGAAGAATTCGGGCAGGTCGACATGATCTTCAACAATGCGGGTATCTCTAACCGACCGAAACCCCTGATCGATATGCCGGTTGAAGAGGCGCGAGCGGTGTTCGACGTTAATTTCTTTGGCGTCTGGCACGGCTGTCAGGTCTTTGCCCGACGCCTGATCAAACAGGGTACCCCTGCGGGCATCTTCAATACCGGATCAGAGAATGCCTTGTTTAATGCCGTGCCGAATCACGCTGCCTATGTCTGTTCCAAGCATGCGGTGCTGGGGCTGACAGATTCCCTGCGGGAACAGATGCCGGACTTTATTCAGGTCGGTCTGATTAACCCTGGATGGGTACAATCAGAGATGACGCGTCACGCGCCGCAGGCCATGGCTGCAGATACCTTTGCCGGGATTGTGCTGCAACAGATCAGAGCAGGGCAGTTTTACATTGTTTCTCACCCGTACAATCAGGTGCGCATTCAGGAACGTTATGATGAAATGCTGGATGCATTCGTGAAGTTTGCGCCGCGCTATCCCGGCGATGATGAACATGATGTCCGTACGGTGATTAACCGTCGCTGACAGGGTACCGGTTTCGTGAAGTTGCTGCCGAATCCGGATCCACTAACAATCACAAAACAGCAGGTATCAGGCAGATGTCCCAGCAAAACTACCTTACCCTGAGAATTTATGGTGCTCTGATCCTGCTGTTCGGCCTTGGCTATACGGTGCCGGGCTTGATTCTGGTCTCTGCCGGAGGCGCCGGGTGGTTTGTACCGACTGGCCTGCTGCTCTCTCTGTCGGGCCTGCTCATGCTGCTGCGGCGACCCTCATTTTACTGGGCTTATGCAGGCGCGCTGCTGCTGACACTGATATTTACCTGGCTGGAAAAGGGTTTGACGTTCTGGGCGCTGATACCCCGCTTTCTGCTGATCGCGCTACTGGGCCTGCCACTGTTGTTGCCGGTTTTTCTGCGCTCAACCCGTTCTGCCGCGGGTGTGGTGGCACCTGGGATGGTGGGCCTGTTGCTGGTGGTGATTGCTGGTTATACCCTGGCGGCCTTTATCAGATTCCAGAATGATCTGACGCAACCACTGGCGACATTACGTAGTGTGTCAGCCTCCGTGCAGGACAGCGAAGCAGAACCCCGGGCGGACTGGAGCACCTATGGTGGCTCTCCCATGGGAACCCGTTTTTCACCAGCGACTCAGCTTACGCCTGACAACGTGGGTGATTTACAACTCGCCTGGACTTATCGCACCGGTTTGGGTGGGACCTTCAAAAATACACCGCTGATGGTTGATGACAGCCTGTATCTCTGCGGCGGTGGCAATGAAATTATTTCGCTGGATGCAGAAAGTGGCCAGGAGAACTGGCGCTTCGATGCGGGTGTGTCGGAAGCAACCAAAAGTCTGATTCCCTATTTCACGACGACCTGCCGCGGCGTTTCCTATCATCGGGCACCGCCGGAGTACCAGGGCGAATGTCCTGAACGTATTCTTATGGGTACTGTGGATGCGCGGCTTCTGGCAGTCGATGCACGAACTGGCCAGGCTTGTACCAGTTTTGGCGATAATGGTGCGGTCGATCTCACTGCGCACCTGGGGCCGGTGTCCGGAATTCTGTATTTCGTCACTTCAGCACCTGCCATTGTTCGTGGCCGCGCGGTGGTTGGCGGCTGGGTTGTTGATAATGTCAGTGTGAATGAACCCTCTGGTGTGGTCCGTGCCTTTGATGCCCTGACAGGTAAATTCAGTTGGGCGTGGGATATGGGGCGGCCTGGCCAGCATGGACTGCCCGCGGATGGGGAAGTCTTTACCCGCGCCACACCTAACGTCTGGAGCCTGTTTAGTGTGGATGAGGAGAATGGTCTGGTGTTCGCCCCGCTTGGCAACGAAACACCGGATTACTTTGGTGCCCACCGGCTTGATGCTTCAGAGCAGTTCGCCAGTTCGGTTGCTGCCATCAATGGGGAAACAGGAGAGTTGGTGTGGTCTTTCCAGACTGTTCATCATGATATCTGGGACTATGATGTACCTGCTCAACCTGTGCTGACGGAGGTTACCGATCAGGCGGGTAATCTGGTGCCCGCTGTGGTGCAGGCCACCAAACGGGGCGAAGTATTTCTGCTGCACCGGCTGACGGGTGAGCCAGTTGCGCCGGTCACGGAAAAACAGGTCCCGTCAGGTGGTGTGCCAGAAGACTGGACGGCGCCCACTCAGCCCTATTCAGCGCTGCCGAATATCCTGCGTGACGGGCTGGATGAAACTGATATGTTCGGTATCACCCCTTTTGACATGCTGGCTTGCCGGATAGGGTTTCGCAGGCTGCGATATGAAGGTGATTTCACCCCTCCAACGACCCGCGGTGGGCTGCAATATCCTGGCAATGCCGGCGGCTATAACTGGGGCAGTGTTTCTGTAGATGGTCAGCGGCAGGTGATGGTCGGCAATCTGATGAATCTTGCTAACTACACCCGTCTGGTTCCCAGGGAAGAGATGGATGCCGGCACTCAAGGTGCACCCCAGGCTGGTACTCCCTATGGGGTCCAGACTGTCACCTTTACATCTCCGTTGGGTATTCCCTGTAATGAACCGCCCTATGGTTATATGGTCGCCATTGATCTGGCCGCGCAGACGCTGTTGTGGAAACGTCCGATTGGCACTGGTCACCGCATGATTGGTTTTCCACTGGAAGTCGGCACGCCAAATTCCGGGGGCACCATGCTCACTATCAGTGGTCTGATATTCATGGGTGGCACCATGGATGGCCGGATTCGGGCCTTTGACCTGGCCACCGGTGAGGAACGCTGGCAGTTTGAAATGGCTAATTCCGGTCAGGCAACGCCGATGTCATATCTGGCGCCGGTATCTGGTAAACAGACCATCATTATGGTCGCGCCCCATGACGCGGGACCGAGACCAGCAGTGGCAGGTGAGGGTGGTTATGTTTACGCGTTCCGGTTACCGGACGCGTGACAAGGGAAACCTTTCTGAGGTTGCAGGGAACATTAGTTCTGAACCAAATCTTCCTGCTACGTTTAAGGTCGCAGTGATCCAGAATCAGAGAAAAGATACTCATGTACCGATTACATCAGTTTGTTTCTTCTCACTTCAACGAAAAAGCTCGCTGGGCCCTTGATTACAAGGGTCTTGAGCATCAGAGAATCAACTATCTGCCGGGTCCGCATCGCCGGGCTATGGTGAAACTTTCTGGTCAGCCGGCCACACCGGTGCTGCAGACCGGTGATAACGTGATAGCAGGTTCTGCCGCTATTATTGATCACCTTGAGCAGCAGCATCCGGCTCCAGCCCTTTACCCTGAAGACCTGTCATTGCGCCGGCAGGCGCTGGATCTCGCAGAACACTGGGACAAGGTCACGGGCCCGGCAGTCAGGACAGCAGCATTTTCGGTTTTCGTGGATGAACCGGGATATCTGGCAATGACCTTCAGTAGTGGAAAAGCTGTTCTCAAGCGCATCGGCTACCGTCTGATGATTCCCCTGGTTCTGCCTGTCATTCGTAACGCGAACGGCGTTACCCCTGAAAACGTCGAACGCTCCCTGCGTCTGACGGAACAGGCACTGGATCAGGTTGCGGAGCAAGCCCGCACCACTGGGTACCTGGTGGGAGATCAGTTCAGCGTAGCGGATCTGACGGCTGCCAGTCTGCTGGCACCGATCGCCAGCGTAAAGCACCCGGACATGCGCCGGCAGGAACCGCAGCCTGACAAGCTAAGAGTGTTGCTGCAGCGCTGGAGCAATCATGATGCGATCACGTGGGTGAACCGCATGTATGATTTGCACCGGCAACAGCCTGGCCGGAACTAACAGACCGAAAGGTCTGTGAGACTTACGCAGCAGTGGGCTTAACCGGTTGCCTGCCGGCGTTCAGCACTCAGCTCTGAATACTGATCTCTGACGATCAGCATGTCATCCAGATTGTCGAAAAAGGCTTCTACCATTTGTGGGTCGAAATGTGACCCGCTAGCTTCCAGCATCACCGCACGGGCTTTGCTGACAGGCCAGGCTTCTTTGTAAGGACGATGAGAGGTCAGCGCGTCAAACACGTCGGCCACAGCAACAATGCGTCCTACTGTGGGAATATCGGTGCCACTGAGGCCATGGGGATAACCTGTGCCATCCCAGCGCTCATGATGAGTCATGGCAACGGTTCTGGCCATGCGCAAGAGGGCAGAGTCGTCGTGGCCGATAATTCGCGCACCTACTTCGCAATGGGTTCGCATTATCACCCATTCCTCTTCCGTCAGCTTACCGGGTTTCTGCAGAATGCTGTCAGGAATTCCTATTTTGCCTATGTCGTGCATTGGTGCGGCATTCAGGAGAAGTTCTGCTTCGTTCTCACTCATACCTACCGACAGGGCCAGCAGTTTTGAATAGTGACTCATCCGGATTACGTGCAGGCCAGTCTCGTTATCTTTGTACTCTGCCGCCCGTCCCAGCCGCTGAATTATCTGCAACCTGGTATCACTGATTTTCCGGGTCTGCTCATGCACCTTACGATCAAGTTCGCGATTCTGATCGTGCAGTGCCAGATGGGTTCTGACCCGGGCTTTAACGACAGGTGCACTGACAGGCTTGGAAATATAGTCAACCGCTCCTGCTTCGAAGCCCTTCACCTCATCTTTCACGCCCAGTTTGGCAGTGATGAAGATAACAGGAATATGTTTCAGCAAATGGTCTTCTTTCAGCTGCCGGCAGACTTCATAGCCGTCGATACCAGGCATCATTATGTCCAGCAGTATCAGATCGGGAGGCGAACGCCGGGCAATCCGCAGGGCGATATCGCCATTGATAGCGGCCTTCACTTCATAGTCTTCGTGGAGAATGCCAACCAGCACATCAATGTTCTCAGGGGCATCATCGACCACCAGAATGGTGGGTTTATTTACAGTCATGATTCACTCCGGTGCTGATCAGCAGTTTCTGGCGTGGCTGACGGATCAACACTGTGGGCGATGCGTTGCATCAGGGTTTTCAATTGGTCGTTAGCCGCATCGAAGTCATAGGCTTCAAGCGCTGCTGTAAGCTCCCGCAACTCGGATCGAAAGCCAGCAGCCTGAAATAAGGGCTGCTGGCGGATTAGCTCATCTGGGGTTCTGGCGTTGTAGTTTGCTGTCATGTCGCAAAGCTCAGTCAGCACGCGTATCAGTTCAGCGGGTTCGTAGCTGGTGTTCACCTCGTCGTTTTCCTCGTCCACTGGCCGGGTCGCGAGCCAGCCTGCGATACTGTGGCGGAGTTTATTCAGCTCGCGGGCGATCGCAGCGATGGAAGGCAGATCCAGGTACGCTTGCCGGGCGGCCAGCTCGAGGTTTTCAGCAAGTGAGCGGATATCGTGGGCGCCGATATTTCCTGC
>JAGRIO010000297.1 GCA_020443225.1 Pseudomonadales bacterium | reverse complement strand
GCAACCGAGAAACAGCGCAGCACCGGAATCGTCATATTAAAAATTTCGGCTGAATATGCAAATGAGGTAAAGAAGTTTCAGGTTCCTGAAGTTTTCGTGAATTCTGCGTCCGCCCGGCGAATTCGGACTATCGCCTGAGTATGATTCGCGCCATCTGAAATCGTTCAGATTATTTTTGTAATTTACCAATTGTGGAGCTTAAAAATGAATAAACCGGTCTCGCTGGCACTGGCGGTGGCTTCGGTCGTTGCCGCCATGTCAGGTCAAAGCCTGGCAGCGGATGCTGAAATAGAAGAAATCACAGTTATCGGCAAAAGCACCGTTTACGCCAACAATGCAGTCTCAGAATCCATGCAGGCTTTGCAAACCCCGATCACCAGCTCACTGTCACTGATCGACAACCTGCCAGGTCTTTCAATTCAGGAAGGTGACACCTATGGCTTTGACGACTGGTCTACAACCATCTCAATGAGGGGATTCCAGGTCAGCCTTGCCGAACAGCAGATCGGTATTACAATTGACGGATTACCGAACGGCAACTCCAACTATGGTGGTGGTGCGAAGGCCAATCGCTACATAGACAATCAGAACGTTGCCGGCGTTAACGTTTCTCAGGGCACGGCTGACATCAAGTCACGGTCAAACGAAGCACTTGGGGGCACGCTTGATTTTCTCACCCTGAACCCGGCGATGGAATCAGGCTTCAGCGCTTCTATGACCAGCGGTGAATTCGACGGCAAACGCTACTTTGTTCGCTATGACACAGGGGAAATTCTGCCAGATACCTTCGCCTGGATTTCCGTTTCACATCAGGAAGCCACCGACTGGGTCAATGGTTCAGCTGAGAACGTACGTGACCACTACGCGGCCAAGATTCGTTCGGATTTTACAGATTTCACGCTTACCGGTTATCTGGCCTATGATGATACTCACGAAGATAACTACCAGCGCATCTTTTCACCCGCAGATTTCGCTTTCAATCCGCGGGACGATCAGCTGACCGCCGACTGGACAGGCATTCCCTACATTGATCAGCTTTATCGCAAAGGCTGGTCTACTCTGCGGGAAAACCTTTTCAGCTACGGCAAGATAGACTGGAATGTCAGCGAGGCGCTGAGCTTTACCGGTTCAGTTTATTATCACAGTAATGAAGGTCGTGGCGACTGGGTACCACCCTATATTGTTGATGTCACCAACGATGGAGCTCAGCCTGAAAGTGAATTATCTCCCGGTTTGGTTCTTGGTGGCTCACCCCTTGGGCGTATTTACTTTGTAGATGCTTCCGGTCATGCCCTGACTCCAACGTCAGGCTGCGTTTCCAGCATCACCTTCCCGTATGGTGGCGCAGGACCAGAGTATGATCCGGCCTGCTATCCGGCAGGTGCTATCCCAGTACAATCCTACCGCCACACCCACTATGAAAAGCAACGTACCGGCTTTACTGGCGATATTGAATTTACCAGCATGATCGGTGATATGCAGAACACGGTTCGCGCCGGTATCTGGTGGGAAGACTATCTGCGCGGCGAATACCGTTCCTGGCACAAGATCAATGACACTCGTGTGGGCTATGCCTATAACGATGTTGCCTACTGGCGACAGTATGATCGCGAGTATCCGCAGGAGACGTTCAAATGGTATCTGGAGGACACCCTCGAGTTGGGTGTGGTCTCCCTCAACGTTGGCATTAAACAGTTTCTGGTGGATATTGAGCGCGACGACCTGTTCGGAGCGACGACTGACGTTTCCGTAAACTCAGATTCTGATGTGCTGATTTCTGGTGGTGCTATCTGGCGTACACCGGTTGAAGGACTGGAGTTGTTCGGTGGCTATGCTGAGAATTTCTCTTCAATTTCAGACAACATTCTGGAACGGCCCGACTCAGACCTCAGCAATATCGATCCGGAAACTGCTACCAACATCGATCTTGGGGCCCGCTATCGGGGGGAAAGTTTCTCTCTGACAGCCACTTATTACGATGTGGAATTCGACAACAGAATCATCTTCCTCAGTGCCAATACCTCTGCCGGCCCTGACTATCTGATCGGTACCAACGGCACTTACTTTAATGCCGGCGGTGTTGACTCATCGGGTCTGGAGCTGACCGGCACCTGGAATCCCGTTGATGAACTTGAGATCTACTTCTCATACACCAATAACGATTCAAGCTATATCGGCACCGGCGATCCGCTGGTGGACTCGGCTATTGGTATCGCCCCGGGCAGCACCGTAGTCAACATGCCGGAAACCATGTATGTCGCTGCTGCTGACTGGCATCGCGGTCCGTTCAGTGTAGGTTTTTCCAGCAAATTTA
The DNA here is from genome assembly GCA_020443225.1 of Pseudomonadales bacterium. Taxonomy (GTDB): domain Bacteria; phylum Pseudomonadota; class Gammaproteobacteria; order Pseudomonadales; family Azotimanducaceae; genus UBA4582. The sequence continues at coordinate 2,557 of JAGRIO010000297.1, read as the reverse complement.
CTGACGACAGGTACGTCAATGTCGGTAACACCTGGAAAGCTGACAGCTACACGCTGACCGATGCCTATCTGTCATACTCTCCCGAAGCATTGCCGGACATGCTGCGTGGAATGAATGTGACACTGAACATCAACAACGTCACAGATGAAGAGTACATCGCCGGTATTTCAGGCGGCGGTGCCTGGCTGGGAGCCCCCAGAACAGTCGCCGTGACTTTCCAGCTGGACCTTGGCGGAGAGTAGCGCAGTCGCGTTCTGGCCTTGTGCAGGCTGCCGTAAGGCAGCCTGCTATTTATTCAGATCTTCCCGTTCAGTGATTCCACCAGGACCGGTCAGTGAAAGCCCGCATATCCAGCTCGAATGTCCAGGCAGAGCGATGTTGTTGGGCGAGATGATAGTAGGTTTCTGCAATTTTCTCCGGCAGAATGAGACCATCATGCTCCATGCCGCGGGTTTCCCTCAGTCTGGCGAAACGTTCCGGACCCAGCATTTTTCCCAGCGTATCAGGTGCATCAACCGCACCGTCAATAATAACGTGTGCGACATGAATGCCCTGTGATGCGAATTCTGCATTGAGGGTCTGGCACAGCATGCGCCGACCGCCCATGGCTGCCGCATGAGAATGCTGGCCCGAATTTCCCCGCACGGCAGCGGTTGCTGAAGTGACAATGAGATTGCCTTGCCCACGTGCCACCATAGCCGGCAGAACAGCCGAGGCCACCCGGAATAATCCAAACGTCGCCAGCCGCCAGCCCATTTCGAAAGCTTTGTAACTGGTATCTGCGAGCGCGCGGTCCCCAATCTGTGCACCAAGATTGTAGATAACCGTATCTATGGGGCCAATGTCTCTCTCAGTACTGGCAATTCGCGCTTCGATGGTGTCAGCCTCTGCAGCATTCAGCAGATAGCCTGACGCCTGACCTCCGGCTTCCTGAATCTCCCCTACCAGGGCCGAGAGCCCTGCTTCATCACTGCGCCGGCACAAAACAGCGTGATAGCCATCGCTGGCAAACCGCTTTGCAACATGACCACCAATACCCGCACCAGCACCTAATACAAAACAGACCTTCCCCATTGTTTTCCTCCAGCTTCGTGGTTTATCCCGGAATTATTTCCTGACCAGTTCAGCGATTTTTTCTTCTAAATGTTCCAGCCGATAGGGTTTATGCAAGAAACCCACATCACCGCGGGACGTAATCTCGGGGCTTAAACCCTGTTCGTGATAACCACTGATGAACAGCACCGGTGCCTCACCACCTGCCCGCCGGTAATTCAGGAAGGTGTCCTCCCCGTTCATGCCCTTCATACTCAGATCCAGCAATATCAGCTGAAATGCCTGACGGTCAGACTGCCAGTCCGCCAGAAAGGCTTCGCCCGAACCATATAAAGTAGCTTTATGATCAAATTTTCTCAGGGTTCTTTCAGTCAGTTTGCGTACCTGCTCATCATCATCGATGACTGCAATCTGCAGTCCCGATACGCTCTCATCAGGGGTGGGGATCGCTGATACACGCGCCTGCGGCTGAACCGCAGATAAGTCATTGACAGGGAGTACGACGGTAAAACGTGAACCTCCGGCAGACGATTCCAGAAACATTCCGCCACCTGAGGCTCTGACAACACCGATCACGGCAGCCAGCCCCATCCCTCTTCCCAACGATTTTGTCGAGTAGAAGGGCTCAAATATCTGATCGCGAATGTCATCCGGGATACCACAACCGGTATCCGTCACTTCAAGCCCGACATACGATCCGGTGAGCAACATCTCGCCAGTCATCTCCAGATCAGGATCGGGCAAGTCATCAGCAGACAGACTGAAGGTACGGACAGATACTTCACCGCCCTCTTCAGGCAACGCATCACAGGCATTAAGTACCAGGTTAAGAATCACCTGATCTATCTGGGTAGAATCTGTGGCAATCAGCGGCAGGTGCGGCTGCAATTGAGTTACGACGCTGGCTCGCTCCGGGATGGAACTACCGATCAGTTTCAGAAGCTCTTCAATCCGCCCGGACAGGTTGATATTTTCGGTCACCGTGGCGCCTTTGCCTGTAAAGGCCAGCATCTGATCACAAAGCCGTGATGCACTTTCGGCACTGAGAATAATCCGGGACAGCGATTCTGTCAGCGACTGATCGTCAGCATAATCTGCCGTGAGCAGGTTCGCTTCACCCACCACACTCACCATCAGATTATTAAAATCATGGGCAATACCACCCGCCAGCAGCCCGAGGCTTTCCCGGCGCTGGCGCTCAAACATTTTCTCAGTCGTCTCTTTGCGGACGGTGACATCCTGACAGGCAACGACGCTGACCTTCTTCCCTTCCAGCAGGGTTTCACGACTCTGTATCTCGATATCCAGGACATCACCGGCCTGGTTGCTGGCCCTGAGCTCCACGCGTTGCTGCTGCGATTGTCCCAGCGTTTCGAGCAAATCTGCCTGAGCATCAGATTTAAAAATGTCGAACAATGTCAGCGTCAGGAGTGCTTCACGGGGATAGCCAAACATGGTTTCAAACTGTGTATTCACATCAAGAATGCGACCACCCTCGTGAAAC
>JAGRIO010000296.1 GCA_020443225.1 Pseudomonadales bacterium | reverse complement strand
TCAGCGCGGCGGCCTGTGGTTCACTGTCATTCATGGCTGGCAGTTTTCTCTCTTGGCTCGGTCAGGCTGAAAATACGCCAGCCTGGCTGGGGTTCAAGTGTATGCGCGGTGGTAAATATCCGCAGCCGATTATCTCCATCAAACGCAAACAACCGGACGGCCTGATCTCCCAGCGACTGACCATAGGCGGCATAGTCAAATTCTTCCGTCAGCAGCGTCGCCTTGACGACCCAGCCCTGACGCATAAGCCCAGCCAGGCGGTTGTAAGTACAGGATTCATCAAACAGCCGCTTGCCCCGGAAACGATTGGCGACCAGATGCTTGTCAGTGATGCCTTCTGCATTGATGGGCAACTCATAGAGGTTACTGACCCCGAACACCGAACGGAAGTTCATCGCAATCAGGCCATCGAGGTTGATACGGCCAGTCATGGCAAACAGTTTACCCAGCCCCGACAGGTCAAGATGACGCTCAGCATGCTCTGAAACCGGGCTGCCAAAGAAAGTTTCCAGCCCTTCCATCCGCGCCTGACGGATGTTGTCGTAATTGGTATCTACCAGCACTACCCGCAGGTCTGCCGCTTTCAGTGCGGCACCCAGACGCCGGGCGACTATGCCACCACCGGCAATAAGCACACCAGTCGGGGCCGGATCACGGACCCCCAGCCAGAACGCAATGTATTTGGCTGACAAGCCCTGAATGACCACCGTGCCAATAATGATCAGAAATGCCAGCGGCACAAAAAGCGAGGCTTCAGGAATCCCCCGGTCTTCCAGGCGCAGCGCAAACAGTGCAGCCACAGCAGCACAGACGATTCCCCTCGGTCCGATCCAGCTCACCAGCAGCCGTTCCCGGAACGTCAGAGCGCTGCCAAGACTGGAGACCATGACCGCCACCGGCCGGGCGATAAACATCATCACCAGCAACACCAGCAAAGCCCCCCAGCCCGCAGCCAAAATAGCGGCGGGGTCGATTCTGGCAGCCAGCAGTATGAACAACCCGCTGATCAGCAACAGACTGAGGGTTTCCTTGAAATCCAGAATGTCCTCGATCTCCACATCCTTCATGTTGGCAAGGGTCATACCGAAAATGGTTACCGCCAGCAGGCCGGATTCATGAACGCACTCATCTGCCAGCGCATAAACCAGAAACACCAGCAACAATGCCATGAAACTGCGCAGGTAGTCAGGGATCAGCACTTTGCGCAACATGGTTCCCAAGCCAAATCCTGCTACCAGTCCGGAGACTGCGCCCACCACTACTATTTCGCCAAAGGCGATCGCTACCGCGAGCCAGGCATTTTCAGATGCAGATACGATATAGAAGTCGTAGGCGAGCACCGCCAGCAACGCCCCCAGCGGATCGATGACGATCCCTTCCCAGCGCAGCACATTGGCGACCCGGGCGGTCGGCCTTACTGTGCGGATCATGGGCACAATGACCGTCGGACCAGTCACCACGACCAGCGCCCCGAATAAAAACGCCAGTTGCAGGTCGAGATCCATGAAATAGTGAGTCGCCAGACTGGTCACCACCCAGGTAATCACGGCACCGATGGTCACCAGATTTCGTACCGTTGAACCAATTTCTCTCAGTTCATGGAACTTCAGGGTCATACTGCCCTCAAACAGAATAACCGCCACAGAGAGAGAGACCACAGGAAACAGCAGATCCCCGAATAATTCATCAGGTACCAGCACCCCAAGCACGGGACCGACGAGAATACCGGACAGCAGCAGGAACAGAATTGCTGGCAGGCGCAACCGCCAGGCAGCGAGCTGAGCCAGAATTGCGAGAAGTCCGATTCCCGCCAGAGAGCTTAGGATACTCAAGTGATTACCTGTGCCATCGCAAAAGCGGCCAAGTATACCCTCGCAACGCGCACAGGCACGACAGGTAATCCGTCCGAAAGGCCCGTATTTTAAGGTTTTATTCCTCAATTAGGTTTACAAGCGAACCCAGCCGCCGTATTGTTAGCACAATCTGCGCGCGCCGGGCTTGCGTCCTGTTGCGTTCAGAAGAAAAAGCTCAATAAAACAATGACTTGGGGGAATGCTATGGCTAACCGCTATATTGGTCTTGCGCCTGCGCTGCTTGTTGCTGCGTCGACGCTGGTACCGCAAACCGCATTTGCCGCCGAAGGTGATGGGAAAAGACGTCTGGAAGAAGTTGTAGTAACCGCGGAACGTCGCGAATCTACAGTTCAGGACACGGCCATCTCTATTACGGCGTTTAATGAAGAAATGATCGAAGACTTCGGTCTCCGTAATCAGGAAGATCTGCAGAATTACATCCCTGCAACAACCATTCAGCCATACGATATCGCTATCCGTGGTGTAGGCCGGGTTTTCCGGGCTCTGGGTGGTGACCCCGGTGTATCAACCTACTTCAACGGCGGCTATTCCGAAGATTTCGGTATGGCTTCTACTGAAGGTGGTCTGTATGACATCGAACGAATCGAAGTACTGCGTGGCCCACAGGGCACTCTGTACGGCCGTAACGGTATTGGTGGTGCGGTTAACTTCCACACTGTCAAGCCAAGCCACGATTTCTCTGCAGAAGTCCGTGGTGTAATCGGCAGCTACAGAACTGCTGAACTCTATGGCTACGTTAACGGCTCAATTATTGAAGACGTTCTGGCAGCCCGTGTGACTGCTGTTCACCGTGAGCGTGAAGGTACCATTAAAGATCTGGGTGGCCATGAGCCTCTCGATGGCTACGGTGACGAGAACTATGCTCTGGCATTGCGCTGGACTCCAATGGATAACGTGACTGTCGACATCCGTGGTAACGAGCGTTCCTACGGTCGTATCATTTCTTCTGCTCAGGGTGCTGGCGCGATTGTGGTTTCTGAAGCGGGTGGTCTGCGCGACGAAATCACCGGCGGCAAGCGTAATACTTCAGCCCGTGTGTTCGGTTACCGTCCTGTTGATACCAGCATATCCTGTACCAACCTGGCGTCACGTACCGATTCAACGAATGGTGCTGCCGCACCTAACTGTACCGTTCCTGGTCTGCACGTCTTCACTTTCGACGGTGGCCGTACAGCTCAGCGTATCGTACCTGGTGTTGACCCAGGCTCAGAATCTTTCGCCCGTCCTAACTTCGCCTATGGCTGGGACAGCGGTCTGGGTGATGCATCCTACATTGGGGACGGAAAGAGCCTGCCCAGCATGGATGGCGGTGATCTGCTGGTTGCCACCAACGGCTTCAACGACGAGCAGTTCGATCACCAGAACGGCACCGTCAATGTTGCCTGGGACGTACTGGACAACCTGACTATCAAGTACATCGGTTCTTACACCGATTACCTGTACTACCGTATTACTGAGGACGACCGGTCCAGCAACACCCTTGGTAATTCTGACCTGCAGTTCCACGCGAACCAGGAAAACGAGAACTACCAGCATGAAGTTCAGGTCTTTGTTGACTTCACAGAAGACCTGACCCTGACCGCTGGTCTGTTCGTGTACGAAAACCAGATTGACCAGCGTCTTGACTACTGGTCACCTGGCATGACCCGCTTCAACTCTGCGGCCAGCTACGGCGCGACTGCAACTGGTCTGGCCGGCGGTGACCCGTTCCTGGCATGGCATACAGCCCGTGCTATCTACGGCACTAACGCAGGCACTGAAACCAACCCGGTTACCGGCGAACTGCTGGGCACCAACCCGCTTGTTCCTGCTTCTCAGGGCCAGGTTGGCTGGGCTTCTGCCCGTGATACCGGTTGTGGCGTTTTTGACCTGACTGGCGTTAACGGTACTGCTGCTTTCTCTGATCCTTCAGTCAAGCAGGTGTGTTTCCTCGAAGGTCCATGGCTGGGTGACAAGGCTGGCGTCGCTGCCGGTAACACCCCTTCAGGTCCTGATTCAGATGGTACTTCTTTCATCTGGAACACTGAAAACCGCACCAGTGCAAAAGCTGTCTACGCTCAGGGTGAATGGCAAATCAACGACACATGGGCTCTGACCCTGGGTCTGCGTTGGGCTGAAGACAAGAAAGAAGGCTTCGAGAACCTCTACCTCTATCGTGAGGAAGAGCTGACCGCAGCTAACCTGTATGCCTTCAACGTTGATACCGGTGCATTGAATGCCGATGGTACGCCGACTGACAGCGAAGTGATTCGTTTCCGTGGTCTGCCTTTCAGCCAGTCAATCTACCGTGCTGTTGCCAAAGACTTTGACGAATGGACATGGCGTGTAAACGTTGACTACACCCCTGATGAAAACAACCTGATCTACCTGTCTGCAACGACTGGTTACCGTGCAGGTGGTTTCAACCTGGGTTACTTCTCTGCAACACCTTCCTACGATCCTGAAAAAGTACTGGCTTACGAGCTGGGCTATAAAGGTGAAATGCTGGATGGTACCTTGCAGGTTAACGCTTCTGCCTTCTTCTACGACTACGAAGATGTCCATCTTCAGTTCGTCGGTAACAGCTTCACCGGCGCGAGCACTTCTGTTCGTAACATGGAATCTGCTGAGAACAAAGGTCTGGAAGTTGAAGTCCTGTGGCTGCCACTGGATCAGCTGACCGTTGGTGCTAACTACAGCTACACAGATACTGAGTACACCAGCGAACTGGTTGATACTGAAACTGGTCAGGCTGGTATCGTTGACGACAACGATCCACTGCGACCTGCTTCTGTATTCTCAGTAGCCGAACGGGCGACTCTGGTAAAAGGTGCACCTCTGCAGCGTGTACCAGAAAGCAAGTTCTCTGCTTGGGCAACCTACGTTGTTGAAGTAGAGAGCGGTACTGTTGATGTAACCTCCAGCTACTCCTGGACAGACGAAATCTGCTTCAGTATTGATTGTGGTCCGCTGAACAAGGCTGATGACTGGTATCGTTGGGACGCTCGCGTTACCTGGACCAGCT
>JAGRIO010000295.1 GCA_020443225.1 Pseudomonadales bacterium | reverse complement strand
AAGATGAAATTGAGCTGGTGCGCGGCGCCAGTCATGAATTTGATGCAGAGGCTTATCTGGCTGGTCGGTTGACCCCGGTCTATTTCGGCACTGCGCTGCGTAATTTCGGTGTGATGGAGATGCTTGATGGCTTCGTCGAATATGCGCCTGCACCCCTGCCGAGGAAAACCAGTGCAGATATCGTCGAGGCAACTCACCCGAAATTTTCCGGATTCGTGTTTAAGATTCAGGCCAACATGGACCCCAAGCACCGGGACAGGATCGCGTTTTTGCGGGTCTGCTCTGGTTGCTATGAGCAGGGCATGAAAATTCGTCATGTCCGAACCGGAAAGGATGTGCGCATCAGCGATGCAGTGACGTTTCTGGCTGGTGAACGATCGCAGGCGGAAGCCGCATGGTCTGGCGATATTATCGGTCTGCATAATCATGGCACGATCCAGATTGGCGATACCTTTACGGAAGGGGAAGATTTCCGTTTTGAGGGGATTCCGCACTTCGCACCGGAGCTGTTTCGCCGGGTTCAGCTACGCGACCCCCTTAAAAGCAAACAGCTACGCCAGGGGCTGACCCAACTCTCGGAAGAAGGTGCGACGCAGCTGTTTATGCCGCTGGCAAATAACGATCTGATTCTGGGCGCTGTGGGTATTCTGCAGTTTGACGTGGTGGCGTTTCGTTTGCGGGATGAATACAAGGTCGAGTGCAGCTATGAACCTGTCAGTGTCAGTACTGCGCGCTGGATCGAATGCAGTGACCCGAAGATGCTGGCGGATTTCAAACGTAAGGCCGAGGCGAATCTGGCGATTGACGGGGCAGGGCACCTGACCTATCTCGCACCCACCCGGGTTAATCTTTCGCTGACTGAAGAACGCTGGCCTGATATCCGCTTCAGGGCGACCCGCGAAGTCGACTGAGTATTGTTATGCCCGCGAACTGTGGGCATAACCACCTCATTCAGATGTTTCAGATCATGTCGTCGTAAGGATTTTCCACATCCAGGCTGACGGTTTGTTGCAGTCCGGGGATCCGGATAGTGTGATCGTTGACTGACAGATCTTTGCCATCGACAACCCCGACACCAAAGTTGTAAATCAGATCGTTCTTGCCGGCGCTCGTGTTGGCATCGTAGGCCGCCGTTGCTTCACGAACCGCCTCATGTTTGTCTGCATGGCCGGACATGGCTGCCTTACCATGCTTTTTCTCCAGCATTTTCCGGGTAACAGCCGGAGACAGAATCGCCGCAGTGGCATTGTTACCACCAAAACCCTTGGAGTTAATGAGGGCAGCATCCAGCTGGTCCGGATCAACTTCTTTATGATCAAGCAGGAACTCAAGGTTTGAGCTATGAACGTCGTCAGCGATATTGTCGATAGTTCTGATGCCAGGAATGATGCCATGAGCCCAGACGCCCAGGGCACTGACTATCTGGTCTCCAGAGGCTGTACCCAGTGAATGCCCCAGGTAGGCTTTGATCGCTGCGACCGGCCACTTTTCGATGCCAAAGGCTCTGGCCAGTTCATTGAAAATGTGGGATTCGGTCACCCGGTTTTGCGGTGTACCAGTGCCGTGAGCCTGCATGTAGGTGCGCTTACGTACCGATTCTTCACCCAGGATTGAGCGAACCACACCCAGCGCCTTACCCACAGTGACATAGTTGCCAATGCCCGGGCCTGGAATGGATTTCTTGAAACCATCTGCGTTAATGAATACATCACCCACTGAACCGTAGATGTGAGCACCGGTCTCCAGTGCCAGTTCGTCATCAAACAGCACGATGAACTGCGAGGCTTCAGCCAGGGTAAACCCGCAGTTTTCGCCAAATGGCCGGCAGGCACGGGTGTGATCAGTTGGCCCGTCGATACCATCGATCTTATTCAGGTCTTCATCTTCCGCCAGCGCACCCATGGTCCGGTAGCCTTCGATGACTTCCGGTGTCAGGGGCGCTTCACTGGCACCGACGATGACGGCGCGGAATTTGCCAGAGCGGATGTCCTGAATGCCCTGTCGCAGGTTGTACAGGAAGGTGGCGCAGGCGCCGATGTTGGCGCCGGTTGTACCGACACTGCCCAGGACATAGGCGTTGACGAAATCCGCAGTCATCTCTGCCAGACTGAGCGCACAGTTTTTGGAACTGACCCGCTTCCCCAGCAATGATGATTGCAACATGCCACCGGCACCATTGGTATCGAGCTGACCCATGGCGCTGCTGGCGTAAACGGAGATCTGGTCTGCCGGGATCTTCTGCCGGATGGTATCCCAGTCAAAGCCGAGGGAGTTCAGGGCATCAGATGCCGCATAGACTGTGAGTTGCAGACCCCGCGGATGATTACGGGACTGGTAAAGTTTGTCTGGCTCAAATCCACTGGGTAGCTGGCCACCGGAGTTAACCCTGGATACCCGGCTGTCAGGAAACAGCACTTCAAGCTGCTCGCGGGCTGTCACCACGACCTGGCCGCCAGTGGTCTCCGTCACCTGCCAGCTGGCTGGCAGTTGATCCGGGAGATGGGTTTTCCGCAAGGTAAAGGTGATGGCCTCACCTGAAGGGGTCAGGTTGGCACTTTTGTTGACCCGGATGTTTGCCGGGTCAAACAGATTGGTTTCAATTTTCCGTACCAGAGAGTGGGCACGCATGTAGGCAATCTGCTCATCAGTCAGGGGGCCCTGAAGCTGCATGAGGCTGGCCAGCGACTGCCAGGTCTCATTGGCCTGTACATCGCCCAGTTTATCGATAATCAGTCGGCGAAAGGCATGATGCCCGGAACTTCGGCCAGCCGGGTTAATACCACCAAAGCCAACGATAACAGGAAGGCGAGACAAAGGCTTAACTCCTGAGTTAAGGAATGATTCGGATTGTTATGCAAGCCGGATATTGTAAGGGGATGCGCCCGGTAAAATCCACCCGACAGTCCCGACTGGTAGTCGGGACCGGGCGCGCTTATATCAGATCATTTCGATAGCAACGGCAGTCGCTTCGCCACCGCCGATACACAGTGAAGCGATACCCCGCTTCTTGCCAAGTTTCCTGAGTGCATACATCAGGCTGACAATGATTCTTGAACCAGTGGAACCGATGGGATGGCCCTGTGCGCAGGCGCCGCCATGAATATTCACTTTTGCAGGGTCCAGACCCAGGTCGCGAATAGCGGCCATGGTGACCATGGCGAAGGCTTCGTTGATTTCAAAGAGATCAACGTCATCTTTGCTCCATCCGGTTTTCGCCAGCAGCTTTTCAATGGCGCCAATCGGGGCGATGGTGAATTCCGATGGATGTCTGGAATTGGTCGTATGGCCGAGAATTCTTGCCATGGGCTGCAGTCCCCGCTCTTTCACGGCTGCTTCGCTCGCGAGTACCAGTGCCGAAGCGCCATCAGAGATAGAACTGGAGTTGGCGGCGGTTACTGTCCCGTCGGCGCTGAATGCGGGCCGTAACGTCGGGATTTTCTCTATATTGGCGTTGTGGGGCTGTTCATCATCAGTGACCGTGACTTCCCCTTTGCGGGTTTTGACAACCACAGGGACTGTCTCAGGCTGCAGTGAGCCGTCTTCAATGGCCTGTTTGGCACGGGTCAGGGACTGAATGGCAAAGGCGTCCATATCTTCCCGGCTCATCTGGTACTTGTCGGCCATTTCCTGTGCAAACGAGCCCATCAGGCGACCGGTCCTGGCGTCTTCCAGACCGTCGGTAAACATGCAGTCCTGAATTTCGCCGTGGCCCATGCGCATGCCGCCACGTGCCTTGGGTAGCAGATAGGGCGCATTGGTCATGCTTTCCATGCCGCCTGCGACCATGATGTCGTTGGTGCCCGCCCTGATCAGATCATGAGCCAGCATAGTCGCCTTCATGCCTGAGCCACAGAGTTTATTGATGGTGGTTGCACCGGACTCAACGGGGATGCCGGCATCAATGGCAGCCTGGCGTGCAGGACCCTGGCGCAGACCAGAAGGCAGCACGCAGCCCATAATAATCTCCTGTACGTCTTCACCCTTCAGGTTGGCCCGTGAAATGGCTTCCTGAATGGCAATGCTGCCCAGATTGACGGCGGACATGTCGGCCAGGGAACCCTGAAAACCACCCATTGGCGTGCGTGCGCCGGCGGCGATATAAACGTCAGTCATAACTCAACTCTTTTCGGTGATGTTTAATGTTAAAAGGATATCAGGCGAACTGCTGGGTCAGCATGCGCCACTGCCTGCGCTGATATTCCAGATTTTCTTCGATTTCAAGCAGGCGTTTATGCAGTTCTGTTTCGTCCCAGCGACGTTTGATATCCGCTCTTTTGAGATCAACCCAGTCCTGGCGACATCTGGCCCATTCGTTCAGAGTGTGGACCAGCTGGTCGTATTCGGTTTCAAGTAACTGCAGCCATTGTTCTTTGTTACCCAGCCGGTAACGGGCAATGCTGGCGCTGGCTTTCTTCAACTGCATTGCGGCCATGCTCTGCTCGATTTTTTCCGGGGCGATACGTTTCAGATTCCAGGTCAGTTTGAGCCAGGAAAGCGCGTTAATCAGCCATTTGGTAGGGTCGAAATGGTACCAGCGGATACCGTTCCGGTAATCCCACTGAAACGTGTGATGAAAATTGTGATAGCCCTCACCGTAGGTCAGCAGGGCGATGACCGGGTTGTCTCTGGAGGTGTTCTGGTCCGAATAGGGTTGGTTACCCCAGGTATGCGCCAGAGAGTTGATGAAGAAAGTCGTGTGATGACAGGTAACCAGTCTCAGGAAGCCCATGATCAGCAAACCGCCGACCGGGTCCCCCAGCAGAAAGCCAATAGCAGTGGTGAGCCCCACGTTGAGGACAAATGCCAGGGTCCAGTAGTACTTGTCCTGCCAGACCACGATCGGGTCTTTGTCCAGATCACGGACATTCTGATAGTCACGGTCTG
>JAGRIO010000294.1 GCA_020443225.1 Pseudomonadales bacterium | reverse complement strand
AAACCATGACCAAACTCATGAAAGAGCGTGACGACTTCATCATGGTTCAACAAGGCCGGCTTATCGCCCACCGGTGCTGAAAAGTTACAGGTCAGATAGGCTACCGGTAACTGCAGCGTTCCATCTTCACGGATTCTCCTGACCCGGCACTCGTCCATCCACGCGCCACCCTGTTTATGTTGGCGCGCATAGAGGTCAAGATAAAAGCGGGCTATCACTTCACCGTTACGGCTGACATTCCAGGTCGTTACATCCGGATGCCACGTTGCGATTTCATGGGTCTCGGTGATGTTAATGTCATACAGACGCCTGACTACTTCGAACATGCCGCTAATGACCCGGGGAGCGGGAAAATACGGCTTCAGCATTTCGTCGCTGATGCTGTACTGCTTCTCCTTCAGACGTTCACCGTAATAACTCAGATCCCATGGTTCAATGTCGGTAGCGCCATACTCAGTACGGGCAAATTCACACAGGGCTTCGAAGTCAGCAGTCGCAGCGCCTTTGGAACGGGTTGCCAGTTCTTCCAGAAACTCCACAACCTGATCAGTCGATTGCGCCATTTTGGTAGCCAGTGACAGTTCGGCAAAGTTGGCATAGCCAAGCAAACCCGCTTTCTCTTTCCTCAGGGCGAGCAGTTCATACATGGTGTCGGTGTTGTCAAACTTGCCAGCATAGGGTCCGGTGTCAGAAGCACGGGTAACAAAGGCTTCATAAATTTCCCGGCGCAATTCGCGATTTTCACAGTGGGTCATCACCGGCAGGTATGAAGGAAACTCCAGCGTTAACAGGTAGCCTTCCTGATCTCGTTGGGCAGCCATTTGTCGCAGCAGGGCCAGATCAGATTCGGGAATACCTTTCAGGTCACTGCTATCTGTAATCAGCTTCGTCCAGGCCATCGTCGCGTCAAGCACGTTATCGCTGAACTGACCGGAGAGCTCCGACAGCCGTTTTCCCACTTCCCTGAACCGGGCCTGTTCTTCAGCGGGTAAATCAATACCTGATAGCCGGAAATCCCGCAGCGCATTATCTATGGCCTTACGCTGCGACTTACTTAAATCGTTGTATACACCACTGTCAGCTATACTCTTATATAACTTAAAGAGCTCTGGGTTCTGGCCCAGACTGGTGGCGTACTCACTCAGCTTGGGCCGGCAACTATTCCAGGCATCACGCAACTCAGGTGTATTAACCACAGAGTTCAAATGTGAAACCGGGGAGTATGCATGGCGCAAGCGATCTTCGAGAGACTCCAGTTTCTGCAGCTTCTCCAGCGGCGGTATGGAATCGTTAGCCAGCAGCCCGGCGATTTGTTCCTGATTATCAGCTATCAGCTGCTCGATGGCTGGCACCACATGCTCTGGTTTGATCTCCTGGAAGGGAGGAAGTTTATGTTCTTCTAGTAATGGATTACCCATATTTCCTGTTCTCCGTCATTCAACCATGCCGCAACATACTGATCACTGGTGCGGTTGCTGGCCTCGTTTCAAACCAGTATTCAAAGGCAAGCGCTGCCTGCTCCACAAGCATACCCAGACCATCGGCTGCCTGAGCAGCACCACAATCCAGAGCCCATTGATTGAAACTGGTGGTTTTATCACCGTAGATCATGTCATAACTACAGCTGTGCGATGCGAAAATTGTCGCTGGTAAGTCTGGCAGTTCCCCTGCCAATCCCGCTGAGGTGCCATTCAGGACAATGTCGTAACCCTGAAGCAGGGATTCCCGGCCAACCGCAAATGTCCGCGGATTCTGAGCAGCAATCGCCTCTGCCTTTGAAATGGTTCGATTACAGATATCAATCCGCGATGGATTAGCCTGCAACAGGCTGGGTATCACACCTGCGACTGCGCCGCCTGCGCCAACCACCAATATCTTACTGTCAGACAGTTTCCACCCAAGGTTCACCGTCATGTCTGCCAACAATCCATCGCCATCGGTATTATGACCATGAAGTTCCCCATCAGCGGTAACCTTCATCGTGTTAACCGCTTTCGCCTGGCGCGCGCGCTCAGTTACCTGCTGGGCTAAAGCAAATGCCTCTGCTTTAAAAGGCACAGTGATATTGAACCCGAGCGCGCCTTCAGCAACGAACTTATCGACTTCGGCCCCGAAATGTCCGGGTCTGGCCTCACGCTTTCCATAACTGAGTGCTATGCCGGTTTCCTGCCCGAAAGCTGCATGGATCAACGGTGACCGGCTATGGGCGACAGGGTATCCGAACACGGCCAGTAAATGAGGTTTTTCCATGTTCTGAAACTCCTAAACCGTGCCTGCTTCACGCAGGACATCTCCGCTGACAAGATCAATAATCTGGCTGGCACCGGCTGCGCCCCCGAGGTCTCCGGGTACGATGTAATCAATCCGGTCAGCGAAATACTGATGCACTTTTAATCTGCTTAAGGCGGCTGGTTTGCCTGCAGGGTTTGCAGAGGTCGAGACAATGGGTTGTTTAAGTGCCGAACAGATGCCCTGCACTACCGGATGCTGGCTCAGGCGTACTGCCACCTTGTCGTGTTCACCGCTGATCCACAACGGCACTGCATCACTTTTAGGAACCAGCCAGGTAACCGGATCAGACCGTTCACTGGTGATCTGAACCCGCTGCGAACTATCGAGCGACTGCAGGTACGGCAGCAGCTGCGACAACTCAGACGCAACCAGAATCAAACCCTTCTGCCAGGGACGACGCTTCAGATTCAGAATTCTGCCGACCGCCTGCTCACTTTCCGGCACGCAACCCAGGCCCCACACACCTTCAGTGGGATAGGCAATAATCTGTTCTTCCCGCAGACGCGTCGCTATCATCCGATAACGCCACTGTTGTTCTTTCATGAATACCCTTCTTCAACAGCATGCCCTGCACGCCGTTCATGTCTGTAGTTCGCCGAGCGCTCAGCCCGGCATTGAATCCCAGTGGCGTGCCAGCCGGTAGCCTCCCGGACCTGATTCTATCAGGCCACTGATCTCGAGACTGACAAGCCTGGAAAGCAAGTCCTGAACGTTGAGATGGGTACGCGCCACCAGGAAATCAAGACTGCGGGTCTCCATATCTAACAGGTTAAGCAACTGCTGGTGTACCGGGTCTGCAACCCGGGGTGCGGAACCGGTGAGTTCTCCGGCACGCTGGTGCCGGAACAAATCCGGCAGCTCCTCTTCAATATCCGCGATACTGGTCGTTAGTCTGGCACCGTCTCTGATCAGCTTCAGGCAACCTTCATTCTGCCTGGAGAAGACTGAGCCGGGAACGGCAAACACTTCCCTTCCCTGCTCCATCGCCAGTCGTGCCGATATCAGCGAGCCACTTCGTAACCGCGCCTCGGTCACCAGCACACCGGCTGCCAGGCCGGTTACCAGACGGTTGCGCTGGGGAAAGTGAGCAGGTAAGGGTTTGACCCAGGGTGGATATTCGCTGAGTAACAGCCCGGTAGCAGCGATCTTTTGTTTCAGACCTTCGTGCTCCGGAGGATAAGTCTGGTCCAATCCGCACCCCAGTACCGCAATGGTCGGGCAGCCGGCACTCAGTGCGCATTCATGGGCAAGTCCATCCACACCCCTTGCCATGCCACTGATAATCTGAACCCCCGCGGCGGCAAGCTCAGAAGCAAGAAAGTTGGTTACCCGACGACCGTAGGCGCTGGGATTTCTGGAACCCACAACAGACAAACCCGGCACCTGCAGGTAATCAGCATCTCCCATCCAGAAGAGTCCATAAGGCACCGGGTCAATTTCCAGCAAGGGCGCAGGAAACATTGGGTCCGAGCTGAGCAAAAAGCCCTGCCCCGGTTGCTCTGCCCAGCGCTTCGCGGCATCCACAGACTGCCGGACTGAACCAGACGTCAATCTGACTCCTGCTCCTGATAAACGACCTCTGGGTTGCAGTTCACCCCTTTGAAGCGCTGAACACACGTCGGTTGCAGTTGGCCCGCTTCGTAACAGACGATGAACCAGTTCGAGATTTACATCCGTGGCAAATAATAAAGAAAGGTAGTTGTCAGTATCATCCATGGGCGGCTGGCACGCAGAGAAAAAGCCGCAGGATAGTCCTTCCTGTCAGAAGGAAAGAGAGGCGAGACTGGCCTCTCTCTGTAGGATTTCAGCCCTGAAGATCAGGGGTTTTTGACGACATCCCCAACTCTGAGCGGTTCTTCGGTTCGCAGCACCAGCCCATAGGACATCTTGTCAAAGCTGCGGAATACCATGAGCAAACCTGCCCTTTCGCTGGGTAGCCTGACTTTGTCCCGGGCGATTTTGTCCCGCACCAGCGGCCCCTGCTTGTATATTGCCAGGATATTGCCGACATCAAGACCATTATCCGTACCACGGTTGATGGCCACGACGTCATTACGACCAACCTGATTGACACCACCCAGAACCGTCATGATCACGCCTTCGACCCGCTCCGCCGGCGCAGAAGGATAGAAAGTCGATTCAACCCTGCGCTCTTCGGTGGGTAACAACTTATCACCAATACGCACGTCTTCCTTAGCCGTATTCAGCGTCAGCGTATAGATATCGCCTTCTCTGGACTTAACATTGGCGACACCTGTCTCGCGGGCTTCATAGCCCAGGATCTCGCCGGTCTCCGGATCAACATAAGTTTCACCCGCGCGAAAAATACCATAGACCGAAGTCTCTGCATCCCAGGTCGTACCTCGCGCATAGAACTGATCACCGGGTCCGAAAATCAGCCGGTCAGCTGTACCGCCCAGAATATAGGGGGCCTGCTCCAGTTCACCTTCTACCACGATACGGCCGGTTGTCAGCAATGGCGCAATGGCGTCCAGCGGTATCGCAGGAATAGAGCTGGTGAGGGGTGTGGATCTCACCCGGGGATTGAGTTTGACATTCCGATCGCCCTGGCGCACGGGTTGTACGGGTGTAAGCTTCACCG
>JAGRIO010000293.1 GCA_020443225.1 Pseudomonadales bacterium | reverse complement strand
TTAAAAACCAGACGGTCTGCTGCGAGCGCACTGTAGATACTGGTCATCTGCCGCTCAATCAGATGCTCACCTGCCTGACGTGATGGATAGGCAAACTGATTTTCATGAAAGTACACAACAACAGGCGTTCCCGCCAGCTCCGGCACAAGCCCCTTAAGCGTAGCAAGATCGGTCATGGAAGTGGCAATCACAAGATCCCAGTGTGAGTGCAGTTCCGGGCAGGTTGAATACCACAGGCTGTTACCCCGGAAGCGCCAGCTGAAATGCCTGTCTGCCATAGTCAGAACTGTCAGGTCGTGACCAGCGAGCTGTGTCACCAGTCCCTGATGCCAGGCCCGGTGACTGACAGCATCGTAAGGCGAAAGTATCAATGTATTCATAGCCCGGATGGTACCCGTATTCCACGACCTTCTGTAGAATAAAGCCTTTCTCATTGACAGGGTTCGGAAAGCTTATGGCAGCGATGGTGATTATTGGCGCCGGTCAGGGTGCAGGTCAGGCAGCAGCGAGTTTCAGGCAGGAAGGTTACGAAGGTGACATTATCATCCTTGGGGATGAGGCCTATCCGCCTTACCAGCGCCCGCCTCTGTCGAAACAATATCTGTCCGGTGAAATGCCAAGAGAACGCGTATTTGTCAGGCCGGAAAAATTCTATGCTGACCAGCGCATAGATCTGCGAACCAGTGTTCGTGTCGAGAGCATTGACCCGGCGGCGAAGACCGTGACTACCGCCTCAGGTGAAGCCATAGAATTTGAAAAACTGATGATCGCTACCGGCAGCCGTCCCCGTATTCTCAATGCTCCGGGTTCAGATCTGCCGGGCATACACTATCTGCGAACCATTGCCGACGTTGACGGCATTGCGGCAGCGATGGAACAGGCCCGTAAGGTTGTCATTGTCGGCGGCGGTTATATTGGTCTTGAAGTCGCTTCTGTCATGGTCTCCAGCGGACTGGATGTCACCGTGCTGGAAATGGAAGACAGAATACTGCAGAGGGTAACGACCCCTGAAATGAGTGCCTATTATCATCAGTTGCATACGTCCAGAGGCCTGAAGATTCTGACCAACACTACGGTCTCAGGCTTTTCAGGTGAGGGCAAAGTAGAACAGGTATTGTGCAACGATGCCGCTATCGAGGCAGATCTGGTACTGATCGGTATCGGTATTATTCCCAATATTGAAATCGCTGAAGCTGCCGGGATTGAATGTGCCAATGGCATTGTTGTGGACGATCACTGCCGGACTTCCGTCGCAGATATCTACGCCATTGGGGACTGCACAAACCACCCTAACCCGATTCTGGACCGGCGGCTACGGCTGGAATCTGTACCCAATGCACTGGAGCAGGCCCGCGTCGCCGTCGCTAATATGTTAGGCAAGGATAAGGTTTATGCCGCAGTACCCTGGTTCTGGTCAGATCAGTACGAGCTGAAACTGCAGATGGTGGGCTTTTCCTCTGACGGAGATACTCAGGTGCTGCGCGGTGATATGGCCACCAACAATTTTGCGGTTTTCTATCTGAAGGACGGCGCAGTGGTTGCCGTTGATGCAGTCAACAGTCCACGGGAGTTTATGATCTGTAAACAGCTGTATAGTAAACAGGTTGACCCGGCTGTGCTGGCGGATCCGAACGCAGATCTCAAAACACTTCTGTAATACGCCGGTCAGGTTGATATCCCGGCCAGGGGCGATGGGTCACAGTGTATCTGTGACTCACGCAATTCGAAATTTCAGCGACACTGATCAGGCAAAGTCCATGAGTCGACGCTGAGCAGAAAGAGCTAACCAGAAATGATCTGTCTACAATGACCAGTGATCACGTTATCAGTGCGGCCTCTATCACCCGCGCGTGGGAAAGGATCAGTCCGTCGATTGTAGACACGCCCGTCATTCATTCGGCGACCTTGTCTGATATTGCCCGCTGCAGGGCCTTGTTCAAGCTTGAAAACCTTCAGATGACGGGCGCCTTCAAGGAACGGGGGGCGCTGAATCGCCTGCTGGCCCTGAGCGAAGAAGAACGGGCCCGTGGGGTTATCGCCGCCAGCGCAGGCAATCACGCTCAGGCGCTCGCCTATCATGCTCGCCGCCTCGGAATCCCTGCCAGAATTGTCATGCCAAAGCACAGCCCGCTGGTCAAGATCCGCTCTACCGAACATTGGGGTGCAGAGGTCATTCTGGAAGGCGAGACTTTCGACGATGCCTATCAGTACTCGCAGGAACTGGTTGCCAGTGACGACAGCATCTATATTCACCCCTTCGATGATCCGTTGGTCATTGAAGGTCAGGGAACACTGGGGCCCGAGATACTGAATCACCGGCTATGCCAGCAGCTGGACGCTATTCTGGTACCTGTTGGTGGCGGTGGGCTCATCGCTGGTATCGCTATCTATATCAAGGAAACCCGACCAGATATTCTGGTGATCGGGGTTGAGGAAGCCAGCTGCGATGGCATGAGTCAGTCCCGGGCCGCAGGTAGCGTACAGTCGTTACCCGCCAGACCTGTGATCGCAGAAGGTATCGCAGTCCGTAAGGTTTCTGCCAGAAACCTCACTACGGTCAGAGAGTATGTCGATGACATTGTGACCGTCACCAGTGATGAAATTGCTAACGCCATCATGCTGACGATGGAGATTGAAAAACTGGTGATTGAAGGTGCAGCCGCAGTAACCGTCGCAGCCCTCCTGAACCAGAAACTGCCTGCACTGCAGGACGAAACCGGCAAAAGCGTATTGTCAGTTCTGAGCGGCGGCAATATTGATGTCAATCTGCTCAGCAGAATTATCAACCGGGGTATGGCTTTTGACGGGCGCGTATATCAGTTTGAGATGGTTATCAGCGACCGGCCCGGAAGTCTGGAAACGATTCTGGGAATATTCCGTGAATCCGGCGCCAATGTCGTAGAAGTGCACCATATGCGCTTCGCCCCACATGCTTCTATCGGACAGATCTCGGTATCAGTAACAGCAGAAACGCGGGACAAAGCGCATATTGAAGCCCTGAAGCAGGAAATTCTCTCGCGGGGTTATATCGCCAGGTTTGTCTGAATGCGGCGTGGCAGATCTGTTAGTCCGGGGCAGATACGATAAAGCGGATCTTGTTGAACTGAATTACGTCCCGGTCCCGCAGGCTGACTTCGTCGATTTTCTTACCGTTAACATAGGTGCCGTTGACGGAGCCCAGGTCACGTAAAATAGCTTCATCGCCGATCACTGACAATTCAGCATGCTTGCGCGACAGTGATGGTTCCAGGATGGAAATATCGCACTCAAGCGCACGACCGATTTCCATACCATCCTGAATGGGAATTCGCTGGCCTTTCTCAGGACCGGAGTCAGCAATCAGCAGCCAGTGACCGCCACCCAGTTCCGCCAGCGCAGCCCCACTGAGCACCAGCGTTCTGGCAGCACTTTCTTCCTGTTCACTGATCTCAAGTTCGACGCCATCAATTGTCAGTATATCGCCGGCTTTAAGATCCATAGGGCCAGTGATTTTCTCACCGTTAAGGAAGGTGCCGTTTTGGGTGTTGACGTCAGTCAGGATGACCCGGTCACCATCGACCTGTAAATCAGCATGAAACCCATTAACGCCATCCTGATCGATCACTATATCGTTTACAGCACCCTTTCCAATTGTCTTGCCTGGCGCCACTAACGCCACAGCTTCGGATCTGCCATCCCTGAACTGAATTTTCAACATAAGTGAGTCTTCTTTTTGACGTTATATCAATGGGTTACTCAACCAACTTCACCTAGATTACAGCCATCATCCGGATTTGTACAGATAGCTTGTCGGCTTATTTAGGGACTGCAGAGCATCAACAGGGGTTTATTTCAGAAAGTCTTTAGGTCAAAGTTAGGTGATCTGGGACAGCAAGATCCTGAGGAACAGAGCCTATGGACACCGATTCAGTGGAAAACGGCGAAGGTAGCAACATCCGGCAGCGAATCAGTGCCATGTGGGTTGAATGGCGAACACTGATAATCTTTTTGCTGGTAATGGTACTGTTCCGCTCCGCCGTTGCCGACTGGAATCAGGTACCGACCGGCTCGATGAAACCAACCATTCTTGAAGGCGACCGGGTCGTCATCAACAAACTCGCATACGATCTTAAAGTGCCCTTCACTACCTGGCACCTGGCCCAGTGGGACGATCCGAAACGTGGCGAAATCGTCACCTTTTATTCCCCCGCCGACGAAAAATTACTGATCAAGCGTGTCGTGGGTATTCCCGGTGATGTCGTCAGTATGCGTAACAATCAACTTTATATTAACGGTGAACATGCAGAATATACCCGTCTCGACGACAACATCGTTCAGCAGCTGGATGCCTGGAACCGCCGCAACCATTACTTCTTCTTTGAACGAATCGGTAATACCGAACATGCGGTCATGCTGAAAGCCGCGGCGCCAGACGACTACAACAGCTTCGGACCACTACAGATTCCCCATGACAAATATCTGATGCTGGGAGACAACCGTGACAACAGCGCAGATTCTCGCCGAATTGGTCTGGTAGACAGGGACAGGATCACTGGCAGGGCCCACACGGTCGCCTTCTCCGTCGATTATGATGCTTACTACATGCCCAGGCCCGACCGGTTTATTCGCGAGTTGCAATAGAAACCATGCAACAGCTCGCCAGACGCATTTATCAGCTGTGCCACACGGAAGGCGAGTTTTTGCTACGCAGCGGGCAGATCAGCCATCACTATTTCGACAAGTATCAGCTTGAATCCCAACCAGATGTACTCGCAGACATTGCACAGGCCCTGGTTCCTCTGATCCCGTCTGACACGGATCTGCTGGCCGGGCTCGAAATGGGAGGTATTCCGGTCGTCACTATGCTTTCGCACTTCTCAGGTATCCCCTGCGTTTTTGTGCGCAAGAAAGCCAAAACCTATGGCACCGCTAAACTGGCAG
>JAGRIO010000292.1 GCA_020443225.1 Pseudomonadales bacterium | reverse complement strand
TGGCTCAGTCAGTCGGTAAATTACATGAATTCGGAGACATCTTCTTCTCCGAAGATTTTCTGGAACCACGTCCGCTGCTGAAGGCGCTGAAGAATGACGATGGCTGCGTCCTGCTGATCGACGAGATCGATAAATCAGACCACGAGTTTGAGTCGCTGCTGCTGGAAATGCTCTCTGATTTCCAGTTATCGATTCCTGAAATCGGCACAGTAAAGGCCAATCCGGACCGTAAGCCACTGGTGTTCCTGACATCTAACAACACCCGTGAAATCAGCGATGCCCTCAAACGTCGTTGTCTGCACCTTTATATCCCGTTCCCCGATGCGTCACTGGAACGACAAATTGTCCAGGCCAGAGTACCGGAGATTGCTGAGAACCTGCGTAATCAGATGGTGACCTTTATTCAGGAGCTGCGCGATATGGATCTGAAGAAGGTCCCAGCTATCAGCGAGACCATCGACTGGGCCCGTACCCTGATTCTGCTGCACACGGAGACCCTCGATCCTGAGCTGGTTAAGCAGACACTGAATGTCATTCTCAAATTCCAGGAAGATATTGAAACAGTTGAAGCAGAAGTTCAGAGCGTCGTGAACAAAGCCCTGAAAGAGAGCTGAGGTCAGCGTGGACAGAACACTCGTAGATTTCGTCAAGGCCCTGCGTTCGGCAGAGATTAAAGTCTCCCCGGCCGAAACTCTGGACGCCATGGAATGTATGGACATCGTGGGTTACGACGATCGCGAGTTTCTGAAAAATTCTCTGTCGATGGTGCTGTCGAAGAATCCGGAGGAAAAAGAGTCCTTTGACATCTGCTTCGACAAATTCTTTACCTTCGACAAATTCACCCCCTCTGAGTCGGCAGACGCCGACGAGATGTCTGATGATGATATGGGTGATGATGGGGATTTTGACAACAAGTCATCCGGCAATCAGTCCGGTAAGGGTGGTGGTCAGGGCGGAGGCCAGGCGGGCGGCGAGTCTGAACTTGCTGATATACCGGAAATGCAACCAACTTCCGAGTTAGGCAAGTTGCTGGTAAACGGGAGCCGCACTGACAGGATGATCAAGATCGCTGAGGCCGGCCGCGCCGTTGAGGTCAACCAGATCGTCGTCTTCACCCAGAAAGGTCTGTATACCCGCAAGATCATGGACCATATGGGCCTGAAAGGGCTGCAGGAAGAAATCTCAGAGCTGCAGGGACATGGCGGACTGCCGCAAAAAATGTTGTCCGGCAAACTCAAGCGCCACCGTGACCAGCTTCGTGAGCAGGTTAGGGATTACGTCGAGAAGCAGTTCTTCCTGCATGCCGATGAGTCCGGCAAACAGTTACGGGAAGAATTGCTGAAGAAGGTCAAGCTTTCCAATCTGGAAAAGCGGAACTTTAAGGACGTTCAGGAAGTGGTGTTCAAAATGGCGAAAAAGCTGATCGCCATCCACTCCAAACGGCGCAAGACTTATAAGCGCGGTCAGCTTGATGTGCGCAAAACCCTGCGCCACAACATGCAGTACGATGGCATGTTTTTCGATATCAAATGGAAGTCGTCCAAGGTAGACCGGCCCAAGGTCATGTGCATTTGCGACGTCAGCGGGTCAGTCAGTAATTACTCACGCTTTCTGCTGATGTTCCTCTACAGCCTGGCAGAAATCATTCCCAAGGTACGCTCATTTGCATTTTCTTCAGACCTGGGCGAAGTCACCAGCCTGTTCCAGCACAGCAATCTGGAAGATGCCATGTCCAAGACCATGCGGGACTACGGCAACGGCTCAACCGACTATGGCCGTATGCTGCAGGACTTCAAGAATCACTGCATGGATGACGTCAACAACAAGACCACCATCATCATTCTGGGCGACGCCCGCAACAATTACGGTGACCCTAAATCCGAGATTCTGCGGGAAATGTACGACAAGGCCAAGCGGGTAATCTGGCTGAATCCTGAGCCCAGGTCCAGCTGGACGGTGGGGGATGCTGAAATGAAAAAGTATGCACCCTGCTGTCATCAGACTGAGGTCTGTAACTCACTTGTGCACCTGGAAAGAGTAGTTTCGAACCTGCTGAAAACCACCGCCTGATTCTGGGGCAATATTCCCTAAAAAACATAAGGTTAGTCACGTCTTTTAGAGCGTTCCCGAAGTGTATTCCGGGACAAAAAAGTGTGTTATGGTAACCCATTCAAGTCCGGGACCAGCTGAACCTCGACTATCTTATTGACGTTCAGCTCATGGGGAACACCAACCCTGGTCATGGCAAGGACCTGTCGTTATACCCTAACGAGACCTTATGACAGTTAAAGAATCCAACACCGCAATGCTGGTTGACGAACTTTCCACCCCGCTGGTCAGATATCTGGCGAGAAAAGGCTGGAACGATGAAGACGCCAGCGACCTCGCCCAGGAAGCTTTTCTCCGCATGCATAAGTTCCAGCAGTCACGAAGTCTGGACAATGCACGTGCATTTCTGTTCAAAACTGCCAATAATCTGGCAGTAGATCAGCTCAGACGAGCACGGGTTCACGACAAATTTTTGAGTTCAGAGATGCTGCCGGAACAATCAGACGAAGATGACGACAAATTCGCTCCTTCTGCAGAAAGAACGGTTTCTGCCAAACAGGAACTGGACCGGATCTATGCCGTTGTCGATAAGATGCCACCGAAGGTGAAGCGCGCCTTCCTGCTTCACCGGGGCAAGGACCTGAGCTATTCCGAAATCGCCAGTGAAATGAATGTTTCCACCAGTATGGTTGAGAAATACATCATCGAAGCCCTGAAACTGATTCGCGAGGAAATGAATCAGTAAACTGAGGCTAGTAGTTGGAAACCTGTGCCTTGCGCTTGAATTCGTAGATTACAGGAAAAGGTCTGAGTTCCTCGAAGTTCATATCTGCAACCACTGAGAGATCATCCCAGAGCTGCATGATTTCCAGAAATCCTGCCTGATGGTGCAAATCAGCTGCCAGCCAGCTGAAAAAGTCCTGTCGCTCGGCGGCTGTTACATTGTCTGCCCGAAGCCTCACAAACCAGGTAATTGCCTGATCTGCAATTTCATCGCTCACTTTAGACACCGTCATCTGAGAATCCCCACTTATTTCCTCTCTGTCAGCTACCTGTTACCCGCCCTGAGCCGCGCAAACGGTGCTGACTACCTGACTAGGATGCAGTTGAAAGCCTTAAGGTTGCTATCAACGTCAAATCTATGTCGCCAAATTCATCGTAAAAGTTCTATTCAACAGGAATTTCTGGCAAACTCCCTGCTGCATTCTTACTGATAAGGCCGCTCCTTTCCGGCTTTTGCGATCAATAACTGTATTCAGGCGTCAAGTTGAAACAGAGACGCTGTTTACTGATGAACAGAAGCCCTGCACTCCGGCGGATTTAACTCCCCACACTGCATCGTTTTCTTATCCAAAATCGCTCTTTCACCGCTAATCTTCATTTTTTTTCCGATTTCTTAAACTTTTTTTCCATTTTTATTGTGGGGTTTGAGTTCTCGTTCGTCTCATAGTTACCAGTGAATAAATCACTGAACAGGTTTCGGCGCCCTGCTGAAACCTGACTTATGAAATATCCAACTAGTTGGGGGAAATTTAAATGTTGAAAAAGACTCCATTAGCGAGTGCTATCAGCTCTGTTACCCTGGCAAGCGTACTGGCTGCTACCGGTGCAGCCATGCCTGTTTTTGCCGAGGATGACACGCTCTTAGAAGAAGTAGTTGTAACTGGTTCACGCATCAAGCGTAAGGATTTCGAATCCAATGCGCCTGTTGCAACAATCGGTTCAGAGCAAATCGATCTGACAGGTACTATCAACACCGAATCTCTGCTGAACACCATGCCACAGATGATTCCTGGTCTTGACCGTACTTCAAACAACCCTGGTAACGGTACCGCGACTGTCGACCTGCGTGGTCTGGGCGCCAGCCGTACACTGGTACTGATCGACGGTACCCGTGCAGTACCAACTTCAAGCGGTGGTGTAGTAGACATCAACAACATTCCAACTGCGCTGATCGAGCGTATTGAAGTGTTGACTGGGGGCGCGTCTGCTGTCTACGGTTCCGACGCTGTTGCGGGTGTTGTTAACTTCATTCTCAAGAATGACTTCGAAGGCGCACAGTTCAACCTCTCTTCTGAGATGACTGAAGAAGGCGACGCTGAGCTTTACAGCGTTGACATGACTCTGGGTGCAAACTTTGACGATGGCCGCGGCAACGTGGTTCTGAACATGTCTTACACTGATCGTAAAGATCTGTTCCAGGGCGACCGCAGCTTCTCTAACTTCGCACAGTTTGACGAAGACAGCGATGGTGACGGCGTATCTGACCGACTGATCGACGGTGGCTCTTCAGGTGTTCCTGGTACGGCTATCTTCTCTGGCGGTCTGGGCACATTCTCACCGACGAGCTTCGGTGCCATCTTCAATCAGGATGGTTCAATCCGCCCATTCGTCACCACTGGTGCAACGAATGACTTCTACAACTATGCACCTGTGAACTACATCCAGCTGCCACAAACGCGTTACCAGGCCACTGCTCTGGGTCGCTATGAAATTGCAGACGGTCACGAAGCTTACGGTCGCGCCATGTACACGTCTTCTCGCGTACCTCAGCAGTTGGCGGCTACACCTATTTTCCAGACCTCTACCTTTACGCTGGATGGCTCTCCATTCCTTACCCCTGCGGCTCAGCAGGTTCTGTCTGATGCACACGGCGATGGCGTAGACACAGACGGTGATGGCATCGATGACACTGCAACTGCACTGCTGCGACGTCGTCTGCTGGAAGTGGGCCCCCGTATTGCGGACAGCGATTTCTCCAGCTTCCAGCTCCAGGGTGGTATCAAGGGTGAACTGGGCGACACTTCATGGACCTATGACGCCTACATTCAGGAAGGTCGTGTAAGTGCTTCCGAAACCCAGAGCGGTAACGTCAACGTTG
>JAGRIO010000291.1 GCA_020443225.1 Pseudomonadales bacterium | reverse complement strand
AGCTGGATATCATCCGCATCCACCAGCGTCACATCCGTGCCCTGGGTAATCGTCACCAGGTTCACATCATTGCTCGCCGTATCCAGCACAATGCTGTCACCGCTCGCCGCTACGCGCAGCACCGAGTTACCACTCACCAGTAACTGACCCGTGCTGTCGCTGATATTACCGGCTCCGCCCGACGCATCCATATCCAGACTCGCCGCACTCACCGTCCCGGTCAGATCGATACCGCCAGCCACCGTCAGATCATACAAGCCGCCCAGGGTGGTCGCGCCCAGGTTCACACTGCTGCCCGCCGCTACCGTGGCATTACCACCGGTCAGCGCCAGGGTGCCAAAGCTGTTACCACTGTTGGTCAGGCTGATGTCGTGGGTCGTCACCGTGGTGCCACCCGCATTGATCGTCGCCGTACCGCTGACATTAACGATGGCGGTACCGCTCAACTGACCATTCAGATTCAGATTCAGACTGCCCGAGGTTGTGACACTCCCGAGAATCAGACTA
Source organism: Pseudomonadales bacterium (assembly GCA_020443225.1). GTDB lineage: Bacteria > Pseudomonadota > Gammaproteobacteria > Pseudomonadales > Azotimanducaceae > UBA4582. The sequence goes on along the minus strand of JAGRIO010000291.1, from coordinate 4,450 downwards.
TTTGTTTCATTAAGATTCGCATCAGTCGCATTGGTCACCACCAGGGTTCCGGTGTTTATTTCCAGTGCATTAGCCGATCCGATCGCATTCAGTGCTGACAACGTCAGTGTTCCATTGGTTGTCACAATATCAGTGTGACTGTCACCGGCATCGGAAATGGCCCCACCCGAGGTATCTATATCGATCGCAGACGCCGCATTAGAAGTCGTGAGGAAACCAGCAACCGCAATATCACCCGTTGCGTTTACATCAATAACGCCTGAACCAGCATCAACCAGACTTCCATCAGCCTGAGATAAGAACTTCCCTACCGCTCCTGTCTGACCCGCAGTCAACGTGACCGCCCCTGAACCAGTGGCGGTCAAATCTGAATTTATCGACACATCTCCATCAGCGATCAGACTGATGGCGCCGGCCTGAGAAGAAATGGAAGCGTTAGTGGCAAGCTGGTTACCAGCACCGGTAGAAGTAAGACTGATGCCAGCTGCTGAGTTGAGACTTTCGTTTGCAATCAACTGATTGATCGTCAGATTGCCTGCAGCGGTAATTGAAATAGCGCCCGGACCAATATCAGTATTGTTATCCTGAATCCTGACTATACCTGCCGTGGTGGTATTACCACCTGTGACCAGCGTAATACCACCGGACAACAACTGATTAAGCCTGTTCACTGTCAGCGCATCAGTTTCAACCAGGCTGATATCATTTGCGCCGGTATTATCAATATCAATACTGGTGACCGTCGTCTCAATTGCGTTTGAAGAACCTACACCGGTGACAGCATCAATCACTAACCTGCCGCTAGCAGCATCCACATCGACCGCGGAACTACCACTATCAACAATACCACCCTGGCTGGAAACCAGTGTCACTGCATTCGTGGCTGCAGATGTTGTTACCAGGCGACCGATTGTCAGATCACCTTCCCCGCGCACATCTATTAACCCTGCCGCCGCATTAAGTGTCGTCGCATCAGACATGGTGACGACACCGCCATCGACAGGTACAAAAATCGGGTCTGCTGCGTCAGCTTTCAGCGTGATACTTCCAGTACCCGATGTTTGCAGGGTAATTGCACTGGTATCGAAGGTGATCGAATCATCTGCGTTGATTGTCAGCGCGCCATTGGCTGTAGTTACTGATGCACCACTCACGAAGCTGATATCTGACCCTGCACCATTGGCATCCAGCGTGATGACAGCAAGATTACTCAGATTCTGATTCTGGATAGCTGCTGATACGTTGATATTGCCGGAAGCTGTAAGCAGTATATCGGCGGCACCTGCACTAGTGGTATTGCTGATTGCAATACCACTAGTGGTCACATCGATGTCGCCACCCGCACTGAATGAAACCAGATTCGCCGCGCCCTGGGAGATACGTGAAATCGTTACCGCGTCAGTTTCAACCAGTTCAACACTGCCAGAAGTTGTGTTCGATACATCGACAGAGGCTGCCGCTATCTCCAGGGCATTAGCGCTGCCAATACCAGTCGCAGCAGAAATCACTACCGTGCCGGATGCAGCGGTTATGTCTGAACCGTTAGTATCTGCAGTATCCAGTACACCTGCCAGGGTAGTGATATCTACAGCGGTGGTACTTGCTGAACTTGTCTTCAATTCTCCGAGGGTGATGTTTCCACGCGCATTGAGCGAAACTGTGCCCGCATCAGCGTCAGCTACAGCACCATCTGCCATCTGGATCACGTCGCCGCTGTTACCTCCGGCTGAGGAATCTGCGTCAGCCAGCAGAGCAATCCCACCTGCGCCAGAAGCCGTTATGTCGCCAGCGGCACTGATAATCAGAGCATCGTCTGCTGACAGGCTGATAGCACCTGCAGCTACCGAAACTGCAGCGTTTACATTAACATCGCTGTTAGCGCCTGAAGCTGTCAGCGTAATGTTTGCATCGCCATCAAGATTATCGTTAGTGATCGCTGCGTTGACGCTCAGCGATCCGGCGTCAGCGGTCAATTCAATATCGGCACTCGTCGTTGCCGTTGTTCCTGACAAGGTAATGCCTGAGCCGCTGACAGTCAGCGCGCCTGTTGACGAGACAGAAACCAGGCCTGCAGCGCTTTGAGAGATACCGCTGATATTGAGATTACCGCTGTTGGCAATCCTGATTTCACCACTGGTGCTATTGGTTATGTTGAGCGTGCTCGCAGTAGTTTCCAGTTCATTACCAGAACCACTTCCAGCACCAGTAGCCGTATGCAGCGTGATTAATCCACCGGTAAGATCGGAACCAGCTGTATATCCATCTACAATTGCACCGGTGGTCGTGACGGTAATGTCATGAACCCCCGCTGCAATCTGCTGATTAAGCGTCAGATCCCCGCCCAGAGATAATGAAACATCACCACTGGCAGTAATGCCATCAGTCCCATTAACAGAATCCACGTTAAAACCTGAGCTATCAACCAGCGTGACAGCACCGGTATCTGCTGCAACCTTGCCAAAGTCATTCGCTGCACGATTCAACGTGTGTGTGACATTTGACCCTGACAACAGCAGTTCATTGGCAGTGATAGCACCACCAGTTTGTGAGACCTCATTATCGCCATCAATAATGACAAGATTAGCAGTCACGGACTGATTGAGTACAAAATCTACCGCATCAGCCACATCAGCATCGGCATCGATAATCAGCTGCAGATCATTAGCGTTGCCAAGATTGACTGCCCCAACGATATTGATAGTTCCCGTCGAACTCACCAGCAAATCATGATTGGCAAGCGTTCCATCGACCTGCGCCAGACTGATATCGTTATCAGCAGTGATCGTTCTGAAGGTGACAGTTCCGGTACCGGTTCCATCCAGCGTAATTTTCGATATCAGACTATCGAGCTGCAGGTTTCCACCTTCAGCGGTAATTATGACGCCATTCTGGACTTGCAGATCAGCCGCATTACTCATCACCAGATTGCCGCCACTGGTAATACTGGCATCTACATTAATAATGTCGTTATTCGCCAGACTGCCACTGAACTGCAGTGCCCCGACATTAGTAATCGCATCTGACACGAAAAGGGTGCTCGCGGAATCATTATTGCTATCCACTTCTGCAGTGAATGCACCCGCGGTAGCACCAGCCAGATCAACCGCTGCCAGCGTAATATTACCCTCAGAGCTCAGAGAAAGGCTGGCACCAGTACCCAGCGTTCTGACCTGGCTCAGGGTCAAATCACCATTCCCATTAACATCAAAGGAAACTGTACTGCCGCCAGCATCCAGAGTGACGTTAGACACATTTGAAGACGCAGAAATACTGCCGAAAGATGTAATAGTCCGGGTTGTAGCACTATCTATGGTGATATCGCTCAGATTTGCAAAGTTAATCAAGCCACCTGAAGCAATATTGGCGTTTATATCAAGTACGTCATTAGTACCTGTACCAGTAACGGACAGAGCAGAAATATTGGTAATAGTGTCGTTGAGGTGTGCTGTCTGACTACCGGTGCCGTTGAGATTAATCGTCAGCAAACCATCTCTGTTCGCATCGTTAAGATCTACGCTACCGAGGTTAAGCGTGTCTTCGACGTTAACTGTGAAGTGTGTAAATAGCCCATCAACCACATCATCGAGTGCTCCTACAGAAACCGTACCAGTTCCGTTCTGATCAATAGTGATCGTATTCGAGGCCGTTGACGAAGCGTTGGACGTACCACCTTCCAGGCGGACAGAGTTGTTGTTTGTTGCCAGATCAAGATCACCATCAGACGCAATAATCGTGGTACCAGCCACCAGTTGCACACTGTTTGCATTAGTAATAGAGAGCCCGGCTCCGGCCGTCAGATTTCCGTTTACATCAACAATTCCTGCATCGCTGATAGTGATATTACCCGCAGTAGCAATCTGATCAGTAGTCAGAATGATATTGTCATTTTTCAGGGAACTACCGCTGTAATTGATATCTGTTCCGGTGGTTACTGCGGGTGAAATCGTCAGCGTAGCACTTTCATTGTTATCAGAATCAATCCGCAGATCCAGCCGCCCACCAATCTGGTTGTATCCATTGAATGTCAGGCTATCAACATCGCTGATCAGCACATTGCCCGTATCAACAAGAGTAAGCGAATTGAGATTTGTGCCTGCGACCGAGATATCGATGTCGTTGACACCAGCAGTGGTGCCACCCGCGTCCAGAGTTGTAAGGCCAGTCACCGTCACAATACCGGTCGCGGTGATGCTGGCATCATTAGACAGTGTGAGATTGCTAGTGACTGCAGCACTGGTTAAGGTTAACGCCCCTGTATTTGCAATACTCGTCGCCGCAGTCGTCAGATCCAGATTGCTAACCTCTGTCTCAATGCTGGTAACGGCCTGGTCACCCGTAATGTTCAACGTGGTCGCCGTAACGTTGACTGTACCGTCGGTAGTCACGGCATCCGCATTGCCATCCGTGATCGCACCACCTGTATCAATGTTCACGACTGTGCCAGTCGCAT
>JAGRIO010000290.1 GCA_020443225.1 Pseudomonadales bacterium | reverse complement strand
CACCAGCTGGTCACCAGATTGCAGCGATGGCACGCGAACCAGCACCCGGTACTGGCCTTCATCATCCAGAAGTTCACCCACGCGGTCGGCTTTCATCGCAACCAGACGACTGTTTTCAACCTTGTAGACTCTGTCGCCTTCGTAAAGCGCCTGCAGGGGTACGGCCAGTACATCTTCTTCTACCGGCATGGTGATTCTCACATCCACCACCCGACCAATATCAAGGGGATGATCTCCTTCCGGCAGGAAAAATGCATCAAGACCACTTCGACCCGCCTTCACATTGCCGGATACCCGTTCCAGTCTCAGGGGCACTTTGTCGCCGTCTATAACGCCCACCGCAGTTACCAGACCATGCTGCTGTAGCTGTCGGCGCAATGTATTACCTGCCAGTGCCGGCACCGATGCACGTACCTCCAGCTGATCAAAATTGGCAATTTCCATTAAGGGTTCAAAGGGGCTGGCACGATCGCCCGGTGACACCATGGCACGGACTATTCGCCCTCTGAAGGGGGCGATAATGCGCGTCTGATCAAGGTCAAGCAGCGCCTTGTCAAGCAACGCCCGCGCATCTGCGACTGCCGCTTCCTGCTGGGCAATCAGGTTAGGAAAATTCTTCAGCGACGCCAGATGTCGCGCCAGAGCCATACTTCTTTCGTTAGCCTGCTGACGCACTTCATCAACAATCGCATCGGAAACCATTTTAGTGTTGTAAAGATCAAGATGACGTTGCAGCCTTGCCTCGGCGATGGTTTTCAGTGCCTGCTGGTTTTCTGTAACCTGTTGTGCCAGCTCATATTCATTTACCACAGTCGCCAGTTGTGCTTCCTGGCGCCTGACTTCTGACCTGGCCCGGGTAACTGCAAAGCTTCGCTCACGATCATCCAGCTGGACCAGCAATGCCCCTTCTTCTACCCACTCGCCTTCGTGAAAAAATACCTCATTAACCTCGGCAGAGATTGAAGTCCGGAGACTGGAAAACTGTCGGGACTCGAGCTTCCCGAACACCACCAGGGTCGGCGCAACCGAGTCGGGAATTGCCTCCATGGTGCTGACCGGCCAGGCTTTTTCCTGCCGTTGCTCCGGTTCTGCCTGCGGTCCTGTCACCACTACCAGTGAGCTGAGAAGCACGAATATGAGGAAAACAGCCGTGCCCAACAGACGCCGCCTTTTCAGCCATGCAAAGCCTTCTCTGAAAAGATTCATCTTACTCATGCGTTTGTTCCCCAATCATGTGTCCGCGCCCTGAATCCCTGAATTGCCTGAGCCAGGCAGCCGCATTCTCAATTAATATCACCAGTGCAGGCACCACGATAAGTACCAGCACAGTGGCAAAAGCAAGTCCAAAGCACAGGGTGATAGCAATAGGTACCATGTACATTGCCAGGCTGAAAGTCTCAAACATCAGTGGAGTAAGACCCGCGATTGTCGTCAGCGAGGTCAGCAGCACTGCCCGAAATCTCGACAGTGACGCGTCTCTGACCGCGTCAAACACAGACATACCTTCGGCCAGATTGCGGCGGAAGAAGCTGATCAGCACGATGGAGTCATTGACGACAATGCCCGTCAGTGAAAAGAATGCCAGCAATGACATTGCACCAATATCAAAATCCATAACCCAGTGACCGAAGATCGCGCCGGTAATACCCAGGGGAATTGCCGTCATGACTGCCAGCGGCCAGGTATAGGAAGCAAAGGACCAGGCCAGTATCAGGTAGATAAAAATCAGCGTCAGCACAGATCCCAGTGCCATCGTCTGCACGATCTCCTGATTCCGGCGACTGACGCCACCCAGATCTGAGCTCAACCCATATTTGTTCCGGATATCGGCCAGTGCATTTTCTTCAAGGTTACCCATAATCTGCTGCGCATTGTTGACCTCTGAATCCACCGAGGCACTCACAGCCACAGACATAAACCCGTTATTATGATTGATCACATCAATACCACGGCGACTGGAAAGATCGGCCACCAGCCCCAGCGCAACCAGATCGCCAGCAGGGGTACGGACCGGCAACTGCTGAAGAAAACCAATCTGATTTCGCTCTGCATCCGGCAGGGTCACCAGAACTTCCATTTCAATTTCGTTGAGATTAAAGATCTGAACCCGGCGCCCCTGATAAGCTGCCCGTAACTGACGACCCAGCTCTACCGTAGTCAGTCCCAGCGCCTTCCCTTCTGGTGTCAGTGAGAACAGAAGCTGGTCGCGACCATAGGGCAGATCGTCGTAGATGTTGCTTACCCCTTTGTAACTGCCAAGCGCCGCCTGCAATTCCTCTGATGCTGTTTTCAGCGTGGGGATATCCTGCCCGCGCAAAATGAAAGTGATATCAGGCCGGCCATTGTTGGCACCGCCCCTTACTTCAATATGCAGCTGTTCTACATAGGGCATACGGGCAACCTTACTGCGCCAGCTGTTAACAAATTCCTGCGGTGAGATAGTACGCTCTTCATCCCAGGCATATTCCACCCGCAATGAGCCATACTGGCTGCCACGTTTTCGCTCCTGATTCAGGAAGGCACTGTTGTACTTGACGACATAGCCTTTAATGTTGGCATTATCGAATTCATCATCAGTCTGGTTCAGCGTACTCTCCAGGTGCTCCAGGAACCTGAACCGGTCTTCATCCGATGCATCGGCACTGAATTCAATATTGGCACCCAGCATCTCGAGGCTCATACCAGTAACAAATTTAACGCCTACCCGGCCGGAAGCCGCGAGACTGACCGCCAGTACCACGCAGCCCAGTGCTGTCAGTAACGTCGTACCCGGGTTCGCCAGTGCCCATTCAATCACGGGGCGGTACCAGGTTTCCCTGACATAGGTGAAACGGGTATCGAACCAGATTCTGAAAGGAGATGGTTTGTTGGGGTCGATTTTCTCAAAGCTGCTTTTCAGATGTCCCGGCAACACAAGAAAACACTCTGCCAGCGACGCCAGGATGACACACAACAACACCGTCGGCAGTGTGACGATAAACTTCCCAAGATCACCACCAGTAATCAGCAAGGGGACAAACGCCGCCATCGTCGTCAGTGACGATGTCATGACAGGCACGAACATACGATGGGCACCGCCGGCAGCAGCCTCAGCCGGTGAATAGCCCTGTTCAAACAGGGTCACGGCATCTTCACCCACCACTATAGCATCATCCACGACGATACCTAACGCCATGACAAAGGTGATGAGTGCCAGAATATTAATACTGCCATCAAACAGCGCAAAATAGATCAGGGTGGCAAACAGAAAGCTGACGGGAATGCCTATCATCACCCAGGTACCCACCCGTCCATTCAGAAACAGAAAAAGACTCACAACCACCAGTAAGAGACCCGATAAACCATTATCAAAGATCACCAGCAATTGTTGTTTCAGCAGAACCCACACCTCCTGATAGACATGGAGTTCCATTCCCGCAGGCAGGGTTGGCCGGGTTTCATCCAGCCAGGTATTGAGAATATCAGCGGCTTCGATCGCGTCTGAATCAGTAATCCTGTGTAACGACATCTCGATAGTCGGCTTACCATTCCTGGTTAGCCAGGGTTGCTCAGGCTGGGGGCGTTTTTCTATGGTGGCAATATCACCGAGTCGGGTTAGCCCGCCGTTCTGATTCAGGGATACTTCTATCTGTTCAAATTCAGCGCTTGAGCGTTTTTGTTCCAGACTCCGCAGTTGCCTGGCACCCTGCCCTCGCCCCACGGTCCCTGCCGGTGCATCGCTGCTGCGCAACCGGACTTCGTCAGCAATGCGGTCAAGACTGGTATTGAGTTCCAGCAGTCTGGCACTGCTGACCTGAATCGCCAGCTCCTCTTTGGGCATACCATCAAAATCGATACGATCTATCCCACGGGCCAGTAGTTCCCGTTCCATTTGCCTGACGACAGGAATCAGCTCGTCCAGCGTCCCGTTGGAGGACACCGCGACCACCGCAATTTCTTCATATGAAGTGCCGCGACTGATACGCAGGGGTTCCATATCTGCGGGGAAGTTTCTGATCTGCCCGATACGGTCCTTCACCTGATCGAGGGACTGCGTCATGTCTGAACTGAAGTCAAACTCTGCCCGCACATAGGCACCGCCGTTCCAGCTCACCGAATAGATCTCGACCAGTTGATCCAGGGTCCGCAATTGCTGCTCAATGGGAACAACCACCAGTTGTTCAACATCCTCTGCGGATGCGCCTGGCCAGTTGACGTTCACATGGACATAGGGCCATTCTACGGATGGATCAAGCTGCGTATTGATCTGACTGACAGCCCAGAGTCCCGAAAGCACCATCATGATCATGGCCAGATTCGATGCCACTTTATGCTGTGTGAACAAAGCGATCAGTGTGTCAGGTGCTTTCAAAGGTTGTCGTCCTTTTCTCTGACAGGTATCGGTCAGACGGATATTGTTATTGTGATGTCGGCTGTATGGCCTTAAAAACCTTTATACAGAAACTGTGCCAACAGGAATATTTCTTGAATTATCAATACATTAAATCGACTTCATCGCGCATACCCCGTCTCTCAGAGGTTAAACGCACCACTATTTTACGAATTTGGCCAATCCCGGCATCCATCACCATGATGAACATTTCACAGCAGGCAGCGGTTCATGACTGACAGCAGATTATACGACCTGACGGCCACCGAGCTGACCCGGCTTGTCCAACAGCGGGAGCTCACCGCCACCACCGTTACAGAGGCTTTTCTCGATCGCATAGCGACTCACAATCCTGCAATTAACGCCATTGTGACCCTGGTGCCGGAAATGGCCATGGCACAGGCAAAGGCACTGGATGCCAGAATCGCCCAGGGCGAGCAGCCCGGACCGCTGGCAGGATTACCGATAGCCCATAAAGATCTGACAGAAACGGCGGGCATCCGCACGACCTTTGGCTCGCCACGTTTTCGTGACTACGTGCCAGATCAGAGTAGCCTGTTAGTGACCCGTATTCAGGCTGCAGGCGGCATCACAACAGGTAAGACCAACACACCAGAATTCG
>JAGRIO010000289.1 GCA_020443225.1 Pseudomonadales bacterium | reverse complement strand
GTATTTGGTGCGCCACTCGGTGTACAGCAGGGTAAAGCCGATATAGGCGGCGACTGACAGCAGAATGACCAGTACATATTTGAAGTGATAGGCCAGCCCCAGATAGGTGCATACCAGCACAATCTCAAACAGCGTCGGGGCAATGTTAAAGGCGAACAGCCCGGTGGTTTGCTGCAGGGCGCGGGTACCCCGCTCAATCGCTCTTGAAAGGCCACCGGTTTTGCGGTCCAGATGAAACCGCATGCCGAGATTATGCAGGTGGCTGAACGCCTTCAGCGCAATCGTTCGCTGTGCGAATTCTGAAACGGGAATAAACACCGCTGCGCGTATCTCAGTAAAAATACCGGGCAATATCACACTGGCGCCATACATCAGCGCCAGCACCAGCAGACCCTGAAAGGCCGCTGTGGGTGCAATGCCCTGCTCTGTGACCTGTTGCAGCATATCGATCAGGTCTTTGAGTATGACGGGCCCATACACATTGGCCATTCGGCCCAGCAGCAAACAGCCCAGGGCCACTACCACCCTTGCCCGCATCGTCGGCTGATGCTGCGGCCACAGGTAAGGCAGCACGCCCGCAATGGTCTGCAGCGCAGTGCGCTTTTCGGCACCCTGAAGCGACAAGGGGTCGGTAAAGGCCATTGAGTGAGGACTGTGTTCCATGCCCCGCAATCTAGCACAAAGGCCCTGATGGTCACACTTCAGGCAGATTGATTACAAATTTCCTGGCTTAAGTGTCAGCGACCCGCCCTTATGGGGGGGGCAGGCTCACCCTTGTCACTGCAAGAATTGCAACTCATTGGTGAAGAGTTCTCTCAGCAGACCTGTTGCCAGTTGAAATTAATGTAATGACCATCGGAGAAGACATGAGATCGAAGCTTCGGAGATCCAAAACCCACAGGAATCGTCAGTTCAGACTCGGTCTGGCATCGATAAGTACAGCCTTGCTGCTGACTGCCTGCGGCAGCAGCAATAAAGACCCGCTAGAACTGGAAATGACCGTTGTGCCATCGCTGGGCAAAATCAGTGGGGCTAACGTAAAACTGACCGATCTGAACGGTAACCTGCTTAGCCCCAATGCGCAGGGTTCTCTTGGCAGCGACGGTACCATCAAGCTCAACTACCCTGCGACCTACACCGACCCACTGATCGTTGAGGTTTCAGGTGATTCCGATGCGGAATATTTCGATGAAGCAAAGCAGCAGAATGTTCCCTTCCCCGAAGGCAGCACGCTACGCGCAGCCCTGCCTTCACCTCAAGATGAAGTCGGCGTAACGCCGCTGACTGAAGTGGCAACCCGCCGGCTTGAAGCCGGTGGTGGCAATACCGCAACGGCGGTCACCGCGGCCAATGAAGAGGTACGTGCCGCGTTCCTGCCAGGTATTACTGATATTACATCGCCGCCAACGGTAGTTGGTTCAGCTGCAGATACCTTAGGCGACGGTTCTGCTGATATTTATGCGGCCTATCTTGGTAGCCTTGCGGAAGTGGGTGGGGCAGAAGATGCACCGGCGCTGAAGGTGATGGATCAGATCGCTCAGGACTTTAAAGACGGTACTCTCGATGATGCGGTCGATGGCACCCCGATTGAAAATCGCGTAGTCAATGCGCAGGGTGGCGGCTTTAAGCAGGCGGTGAATACCGCCCTGACCAAAGTCATTCAGAACTTTGGTGGTGCCGACCTGGGCGCTGACGACTTTACCGATGCGATAGGTGACGGCACTGTTGCTTCTGGTGGTGAATCACCTACTGATGGTGGTACTGATGCTGGCGGTGGCGACGGTGGTTCAGGTGGCAGCACCGGTGGCCCCAATGGCACGACTTCTGCCGGTACAGTCAACAGTGCGCTGGCTGGCACTTTCGATATGGTTTATGCCGACCTGTCTGATGGCAACGACAAAGATCCTTTCACCGACGGCCAGACCGTCAGTGTCACGATCAGCGCTGATGGCACTCTCACACTGGCAGGTACCAGCTATACCAATCCCTTCCATCGTGACCTGGGCGCTGGCCCGCATCTGCCTGAAGTCATCTGGCTGGATGCCACTAATAATATTGAGTACGCATTGTCTGATAACGAAGGTGGTACCCTCAATGAAATCAATGTGGGTGATGCCAGCAAGCCACTAAACCTGGGCCTTCCAGAGTTTCTGGGTCAGATTCGCCTGGTGACCACTGACGGTGGTACTGACGGCGGCACAGATGGCGGTACTGACGGCGGCACCGATGGCGGCACCGATGGCGGCACTGACGGCGGTACTGATGGTGGTACCGATGGCGGCACTGATGGTGGTACCGATGGTGGTACTGACGGCGGTACAGGCGGTGGTTCAAGTGCACCCCCAACACTGAGCTTCGGGAATGGTTTCAAACCGGTCGCGCCGGCTTCAGTACCGACGGCAACGGCACCCCCGGCATCTGTTGATATTCGTCCATCTGTGCCCGCGCTTTACGAGCAGTGGCTGGCGTCAGTCAAAGGCCGGCTGCTGGATGTCTCAACCGTGACCAGAACCCGCGCCGATATTTACACGGAAAGCGTTGAACTCACCATGATAGGTGAGAACAACACCCCCATCCGTTCTGTGTCTTATAACTTCGGCGCAGACGGCCAGGCGCTGACCAGCGATGATATCGTGACCGCCTACCAGGCCTATGACTATCTGCATCAAACCGTCGACGGTAACAGAGGTTCCGGTACATATCAGGTTGAGCACGCCGGTCCTGATGGCAAATGGTTCACCGATGACGACATTGTCAGTGATGCATTCCAGATTTATGCCGAGGTTGTCAGTTCGGATAACCTGGTATTTGCCATGGGCTCGCTGGAGCAATCCACCAGCCTGAACGCTCTTGACCCAAGAGGTGTATTTGGACCAAGAGTGCAGTTCTCTGGTCTTCAGGGTTATCTGGTGGCGCAATTAGATGGCAATCAGAATCGTGGTCAGGTGGTATTCCTGTCTGGCGGCGGTGCTGATGACACTAATTTCACGGCAGATGACAATGTTATTTCCATTTCGGTGGGTTCTTATGACGGCAACCGTAACGCTGTTCAAACCGTCACCTACACTGACGATGGCCCCGATGGTGCCTGGTTCACTGCTGATGACGTGATCGGTGTCGTGGTAGTGGGTGTTGTGACAGATAACAAGCTGACACATCTGTACACCTACACCGGTGCCGGGTCTGATGGCGCCTGGTTTACTGCTGACGACTCGCTGGCTTCCATTACTGCGCTGGGTTATGACGCTGACGGTAGCTCAGTATTCGCTGCGACCTATACCAACAAAGGGTCAGATGGCGAATGGTTCACTGCAGATGACACCGCCAGTGCAACAGCGACCTATAAGAATACACAGGGACAAACCACGCAGTTTGCCATCAGCAACAACATTGGCACCGACCTGACCTGGTTTACCGGTGACGACACGATCCTGCAGTACGGTCTTGCTGAATTCCTGAGCAATGGCGTGCAGTCTTATCGCGCGAACTTCAGCAGTGCCGGTGCAGATGGTGTGTGGTTCACCGCTGACGACCTGCCTTCTAACTCATTCGATTCAGACTATGATGCCAACGGCAATCTGCTGAGAAGGGTTAACTACAACAGCGGTGTCGGTACCGACGGTGTTGCACTGTCTGCAGATGATGTCAGCACGTATCAGGTTTATGAATACGATGCGAACGGCTTGCAGCTTGCCAGTGCCTTTGTGCAGATCGGTGAAGATGGTATCGCCTTTACTGCTGATGACACGACTTCTTCGTTCCGTGGACTGCGGAATGCTGACGGGGTGCTCATTGGGCGCCTGACGCTGGCGGGCCCAGGGCCAGATGGCGTGATGTTCACTGATGATGACATTGCCTCAAAGTATGAGAAGGTCACTGTTGTGAACAACGTTCAGACTGATTCTGATACGTTCAGTGATCCGGGGCCCGATGGCGTGTTCCAGACGGCGGACGATATCCAGTCATCAGCCGTGCGCGTGACAGCCAACGGCGATGGTACCCAGGACCGCATCACTTACAGCTCTGCTGGGGCCGACGGTGACTGGAATACAACGGCAGATAATGAAGTCGGTTCCTACTATATCGAAACGGTGGATGCTAACGGCCGTATTACACAGTCGGTTGCCTATTTCGAAGCCGGGCCAGACGGTACGTTCTTCACCGCCGATGATCCGATTAACAACGTGCAGTACTTCGAGTACGACGAGGCCGGTAACTACGCGCTGAACTACTACGTTGGCTCTGCCGGTGCAGATGGCATCTGGTTTACTGCCGATGATAAAACCTCACCCTATGCCCGCTTCCGTTATGGCAGCGACGGCAAGATAGCAGAAGCGATTGATTATGCTGTGGGTGCTGATGGCATTGCCTTTACTGACGATGACTTCAGAAACGGCGGTTATGTTGAAGACCTGTCTGCAGACTTTGTGGCCTCTACCAGCAGCAATATTGGTGTACTGCCAGCGGCCTGTGTGGCACCAGCGGGTAACACCGGCAGTCTGGTAGTGCAGGTTCGTGATGGCTTTGGTGAGCCTGTCAGTGGTGCGGTGGTTCAGCTGAACCACGATGGTACTGCGCAGACCACCGATGCAACCGGTAATGTTACTTTCAGTGACCTTTCAGGTACCTATGATGTTCACGTCTTTAATGATGGTACTAACTGGGAAAGCTTTTATTGCCTGGCGCCGGAAGGTGAAACAGCGATAACCGCAAAACTGGAAGCGGACGGTTTCAATGTCACGCCATCTGCCAGTGTGCTGCCGATTCCTAAGGACTACGGTAACGCCACCAACAACAACACGGTAGTGGCGATGCTGGATGCGACTGGCAAAGTGCTGGGCATCAACATGAATGTTGAACGCCAGCTGCAGTGGGCACAAAGCCGTCTGTTCCCGAATAACCTGGTACCCAGAATCTACTTCCCGGGTATTAAGGCAGGTACCGAAGTAACAGGCGAAGTCTGGGCCTTCAACTACAGCAAGAACAATGTGCTGTCAGAAGCGGTTAAGTTGCTGGACTCTGCCACC